>JASJCJ010000035.1 GCA_030066045.1 Calothrix sp. MO_167.B12 | reverse complement strand
TACTTATTATATCGTTTCCGTTTGTATCGGAATTATTTCAGTTACTCTCTCTCTTCCTCTTCCTTTGCGTCCTTTGCGTCTTTGCGGTTTTTTATCATTCAGATGCTATCGGATTTGATATTACTTATTACTTATTACTTATTACTTATTACTTGCGCGTAGCGCCATAACTTGCTCTGTATGCTTTCGGTGTCATACCTGTAAGTTGCCGAAACTGTTTGCTTAGATGGCTGTGGCTGCTAAACCCGCACTCTAAAGCAATGTCCAGAATTAATTGGTCTGTTTGTTTCAATAATTGCTTTGCCCGTTCTACCCGTTGCTGGCTGAGGTATTGGTAAGGAGATGTACCGATTGATTGCTTAAATAGACGGCTGAAATGAAATTGGCTCATGTCTAGTAATCGAGCTAAGTCTGCTAGTTTAATATCTCGATCCAAATATGCATCAATATAATCCAAAACTTGCAGTAGTTGACGCTGGGGTAAACCTCCCTCGTAAATCGGTACCTGGGGTTTGGTAGTCCCATAATGCCTGAGTAAATTCACTGCCAAGACATTAGCCAAGGAATCAATGTAAAGTCTGCTACCTGAATTTCCCTGTTGCAGTTCAGGGAGGAGCATCATCGCCATCGCTTCAATCTGTGGGTTACGAGTCTGAAATTCAGGTATTAATTCTAGGCAATCGGGATTTTGTTCTAGGGCTTCTCTGGCAACGCTTTGTATAAACTGAGTGGTGAGTCGAATCTTTAAGCAATTTTCGTCACCTTCCCATCGAGCAAATAGCAGCGTGTTTGCAGGGGTAATGGAAATGTCTCCTTTCTGATAAAGACCAGTATGAGTCTTACCATCCTGAGCCTGCAAATAGTAAATAGGACGGGGAGCAAGTGATACAAAAAGTGTGTGCTCGTCCTCGAAATAGCAATTCCCTTCTCCAGTAGGATTTTGCAAATGTTGGACTTGAATATTCTCCCAAGGCTGAGTTGGGCTAGACAATTGGGATAAGCTATTTTTTTGAGACTTTTGGATAGCAGGATTTTCCATCAAGTAAGCCCAATACTTCCATCGCTAATTATAATATTTAACTCGCTACCCTCAAGGGACTTCCAAGAAATAAATTATCCCACATTGTAGGGGCGGGGTTTCCCCGCCCAAAGTGAGGGGATTATTTTCATGTTTGGTTACGTACAAATGTTGAGGGGCTAGCTAGAAAATAGGGAGTGAAGGAGTGAAGGAGTGAAGGAGGGAAGGAGTGAAGAAGGGAAGGAGGGAAGGAGGGAAGGAGTGAAGGAGGGAAGGAGTAGGGGCGGGGTTTCCCCGCCCAGAGTGAGGGAATTATTTTCATCTACAGGTTGTGTACAAACGTTCATAAGGGGCTAGCTTGAAAGAGTTTTTGGGATGTAGGTGTAGAGTATAGGGAAAAAACGCTTTTTCATACTTGGTGATGAAAAAATTTTTTCATCTTCACTTCCTTCTTCCTTCTTCCTTCCCTAAGCTCTAGGATTTATTCCCCACGAAACTGAAAACTGACAGCAAGATTGTGATAGTCCTACAAGAATTTGATAGCTGAGAATTAATCGTCGCCCTAAGCTGAAAGTGTCACAACTTAGGAGACAACATGATGAAACTACTGATTTTTGGAGCAACCGGAACCATTGGTCGTCAATTAGTTGAACAAGCACTGGAGCAGGGATACACAGTCACGGCATTTGCGCGTAATCCTGCCAAGCTCAACATTCAGCACGCCAATCTCAAAGCTTTTCAGGGCGACGTTATGGATATTACATCTGTGGAGCAAGCAGTACAAGGTCAAGATGCGGTGGTGTGTGTACTGGGTTCGGGTCAGAAGTTGACAGGAACAATCCGCTCAGAAGGGACACAGCAAATTATCCAGGCAATGGAGAAAGCAGGCATCCAGCGTTTTATTTGCCAATCAACCCTGGGAGCAGGAGACAGTTGGGAAAATCTGAACTTCTTCTGGAAGTACATTATGTTTGGATTCCTCTTGCGCCAGGTATTTGCTGATCATCAAAAGCAAGAAGGCTATGTTAAGCAGAGCCATTTAGATTGGACAATTATTCGCCCTGGAGCCTTTGTTGATGGGGAGCTAACTGGTAAGTACCGGCATGGCTTTCCAGGGAATGATAAGACATCAAAGCTCAAAATCTCCCGCCCTGATGTGGCTGACTTCATAATCAAACAACTGACAGATGATTCGTATCTTCACCAAACACCTAGTCTGTCATATTAAATACCTACAATAAAAGTAAATTAACGCAAGTAATCATGGCAATTTTTGACAACTCGCGCTTTTATCTAATATTATTAGCGGCGATCGGCAGTGGTATAAATGCTGGAATCTTCTTTGCCTTTTCCACCTTTGTAATGAAGGCTCTAGGCAAACAACCACCAGCACAAGGCATAGCTACCATGCAATCCATCAATATCACGGTGATTAATCCTTGGTTTATGGTGGTATTTCTGGGAACAGGCGCGACTTGCATCCTTCTGACCATTTCGTTACTACTAAAGTGGCATCAACCAAGTGCTATCTATTGGATTGCCGGTAGTCTACTTTACCTTATCGGCACAATGGGTGTAACCATCGCTGGCAATATACCCCTGAATGATGCTCTGGCGATTGTCGCACCAGCCAGTACTGAAGGCACAATCCTATGGGCAAGATTCTTGACCGATTGGACATTTTGGAACCACATTCGGACAGTAGCAGCTCTTTTGGCATCGATATTGTTTTCAATCGCCCTGCGGCTATTTTGAGAAATAATTATCACTGCCCATTCCTTCTTTACTTTTTTTTCACTTCATAAAAGCAATTTAGGTTGCCCATATTTGGTTAAGGTGTTCTAGGATATGGATATTTGAGAAAATTTTCCTCCCATCCCAATCACAACTAAACTTACCTTGACTTCCTGGTTTTTTAACTCATCTCACCAAGAAACACTCCCAGCCACCCCCACTCAAACTTCATGCTTATTTCAAATTCGGGTGGCTAAATCTTCTGATTTGTCCGCAGTCTCCCAAATTATTGCTGAAAGCTTTCACCATCAGCATGGTATGTGGGGATGGGCTTTCCCTCTCCTACGTTTGGGTATTTATGAAGATTTACGGCATCGTTTAGCTCTACCTGCTCCCCACCACATTTGTTTAGTAGCTGTAGATTCCACAGCAGGAATCAATCATCTTGTGGGGACGGTGGAAATGACTGTACGTTTCAGCGATTCTTGGAAGCAAGCAGGCAGAAGTTTTCCTTATTTGTCTAATTTAGCTGTTAATCCCCAATATCGCCGTCAAGGAGCTGCTTCTTGTTTATTACAGTCTTGCGAACAATTTGCTCAAAATTGGGGCTTTCAAGACCTATATCTCCACGTACTGGAAAATAACCATCAAGCACAGCAACTTTATTTCAAGTTGGGATATCGGGTAAATAAAATTGAATCTTCTTGGAGCAGATTTCTGTTTCAGCGATCGCGACAAATGTTACTGCATAAAAATATACAAAACATATAAGTATAAGGAGCTAAGATCATTCCTAACTCCTTAGGTCTAATTAATTACCAGCGATCGCCTCAAGTTGGCACTAATTCACCTGGGCGCAATTTTGACCACTTGCCTTTTTCTTCTTTAAAGCTCAAACAACCAACCACATCCCATTCCATCTCAATTACATCCCCCTGGGGACGAATATTAACATTGATAGAAGGCTCATTGGGTTCAAAATTGGGGGTTTCTGTTAAGTGGGGCTGTTGGTGCTGCGTTTCGACCGCGTGGTAAGTTATACAGCGGTCTACATATTGGCAGTTAACGCAAATACACATAACCAGAACAAATCTAGGGGACTTTATTGTTAATCTAGCTTAAGCGTAAGTTTTATTTACTAATTATTGGGTTTATTTTTATTAAAATGAAAGGCTCCGTTATTTCTCGCCTCTCTCCTGAAACTTGGCCCTTGGACCTGGAATTATTACCCCAGCCAGTTTACATGGTTGGTGGTGCGGTGCGGGATGCCCTTTTAGGTAGAAGTAGTGAATATTTGGATCTAGATTTTGTTTTATCTGCAGATGCCATAGAGGCAGCGCGGCGCATTGCTAAATATTATCACGCTGGTTTTGTCATCCTCGATCCCGCCAGAAAAATTGCTCGGGTGGTATTTCCCCAAGCTACCGTTGACTTTGCCCAACAGGAAGGGGATAGTTTAGAAACTGACCTGTGTAGGCGAGATTTTACCATAAATGCGATCGCCTATAATCCCCATACCCAAGAAATTATCGATCCTCTCCACGGTTGGGTAGATTTAGAAAATAAGCTGTTAAGAATGGTATCTCCTACCAATTTGGCAGATGACCCCTTACGATTGTTACGTGCCTACCGCCAAGCTTCTCAGTTGGGTTTCACTATTGAGGCAGGTACTCAAGAATGTATTCGTAATTTAGCATCAAAGATTACCCAAGTAGCAGTAGAAAGGGTGAGGGTAGAGCTAGGTTATCTATTAGCCAGTGCTGTTGGTAGTCCTTGGTTGACAAGTGCTTGGAAAGATGGTTTGATAGGGCGTTTTTTCCCCAGTGCTACCCATGAAAGTTTGGCTCGATTAGTAACAGTGGATGACGCAGGAGTGGAATTGGCAAATACTTGGCCAAACTTAGGATTACAACTACAAGAATATATCAAAGATACGGTTAAAACTACTTGGTTGGGTATTGCTAAGCTGGCTTGTCTTGTCAGTAATGAGCCAGATGTAGCAGAAGCACAATTAAATTCACTTACCTATAGCCGTGGGGAAATTAGAGCTGTCACCACTATTTTGAGACTTTTCCCGCAATTAAAAGCCGATCAGATGTCATTGCCAGAGCGGTACTTTTTCTTTCAAGAAGCGGGTGCTGTATTTCTAGCAGTGGCTGTGTTTGCCTTAGCTAGTGGTACTGCGGTAGAGGTGATTGCACCCTTAATCACCCACTACCTGACTCCTGATGATCTGGTAGCTCATCCCACTCCTTTGGTGAGTGGGCAGGACATCATGATATCACTAAAAATTCCAGCGTCACCAATCATCGGAAAATTGCTCACGGAAATTGCCGTAGCTCAAGTAGAGGGGAGGGTTTCTACTCGGGATGAGGCGATTGATTTGGCTATGCAGTTGCAGGGGGAGAGGAGTGGGGGAGTGGGGGAGTGGGGGAGTGATGGAGTGAAGGAGTGAAGGAGTGAAGGAGTGAAAGAATAAAGCTGTCAACCGTCAACCGTCAACCGTCAACTGTCAACCGTCAACTGTCAACCATCAACTAACAACTCCTAACGTGGTCTCAAATCGTCCGATACTTCCACTATTCCCCTAGAACCATCAATCCGCACCCATTGGTTATCCTGGAGTAACCATGTAGCATTTGGAACATCCATAATTGCGGGAATCCCGTATTCCCTGGCAACGATCGCACCGTGGGATAACCTACCTCCTACTTCTGCAATCAATCCGCCGGCTTGTGCCAATAATAAAGTCCATCCAGAATCGGTATAAGGGACTACTAAAATTGTTTCCTTATCAACTTCTGGCAGGGAGTCGAAGTTGCGTAAGACTTTAACTCTTCCTTCTACTTGTCCGTGACTGGCTGGAATCCCTTGTAAAACTTGACCAGAGTAGAATGAGGAAGGGATGAGGGGTGGTGGTGGAGAATTACCGTATACTAGCAGGGGTACTGCCTGAATTTGACTATTTTGTTCTCGTTGTGATCGCCTAGTGTTGATTTGATGTTGTAATTCCTCAATTAATTCTAAATCCATTTGTTCTACTAGGGATCTTATTTCTGCAAATTCCAGGAAAAATATATCTCCAACTTCTAATAAAACCCCTGATTCTAGCCATAGTTGCTCTAAGGCGAGAAATGACCAACGTAAATCCGCTAGAAGTCGGGAATAAGTTTCTGTGACTTTTCCTTTCAAATCCACTCGCTTTTGAGCAAATCCTCTGCGATTCTTTTGGGGAAATTTCTGATTCTGGGAGGCTTGGTTTCCCCGCATCAGCTGCATAAATAAATGCTGGACTAACTGAGGCTGTTCCTTCCAAGTGGGAATGGCAATATCTGTACCAACTTCACTCAAGTAGCCATATTGCTGTAGCCATTGTTCAAATTCTGTGAGAATTTCCTGACCTTTAACCGAAAGTGCTAAATCTTCAAATAAGGTTTCCGGATCGAATTCGGGAAATATCTCTTTAGCAGATGCAGCTAATTTATCCAAGCTCTGTAAAGCTGAGACTTCCGGTGTCAGGCTATTGTCGATTTGATTATCCTTGACCCTAAATAATGTTTGCCGTAATGAGGCACTTAAGGGAGCAAGAATACTGTAATAAGTAGCACGGCTTAACAGTTGTAATATGGAGTCAATTCTCACCAAGATTTCCCTTGGCTCGAGAACATCGATAGATTCTTCAGCTAGTTGGGATAAGCCAGGAGCAAAGTATTTTCTATGCTCCTGTTGAAAGTCCCTAACTAAAGTTAACTCTCTACCTAACAGCCGTAATAATCCGGGCAGGTTTTGTAATGTAGAACTCAATGGTGGCTTGCTTAATTTTGCTCCCCTGGTTAAAAATTCTAGACTTTCTGGGGGTAAACCCATGCGTCGGAAAATGGTTCCTAACAGAGATGCATTAAAATAAGCCCTAGAGTAGTGCAATGTAGCCGTTTGATTAAAATCTAACCCAAAAGCACGACTACCCAAAGCAATGGCAAAAATTCCTCCCCAGACTCCACAGGTTAAGGGACGGTTGATTGACCAAGTTAGGGGATGAATAATACCGGGAATGACCTCGGCGGCAATTTTTCTGGTCCAGATGGGTAACAAAGTGGTGATGGGACGTGCCTGTAATACCCACAGGGTTTGACCGTCATAACTCCACTCTATATCCTGGGGAACGCCATGATATCTATCTTCCAGATGTCGAGCTAGGTAGGCGACTTGCTTAACTAAAACTGCTGGAACTCTACCTTCTCCCTCTAATTGTACAAAGGAGAATTTTTCTGTATCCACCACAAAAGCGCGGTATTGTTCTGGAGTCACTGTACCAGCAACTAATTCATTGGGATTACCAGATAAGGCTTCAATTACTACCGCATCCCCTTGTTGAGTCATGGGATCGCGGCTAAATGCCACACCGGAGAATACCCCCCGGATTTGTTGCTGAATTAATACTGCCATTGCAGTTTCTTTCAGCCCCAGAGAATGACGATACTGGACGGCATTAGGATTTTGATAAGATGCCTGAACCCTAGCGATCGCTGATTGCAATCCCTCTTTCGTAGTAATATTTAAAATAGTTTCATATTGTCCCGCACCGGAAGCTTGTTCTGAATCCTCACCAATGGCAGAAGAACGGACTACTAATGGTGATAATTCCGAGGGATGAAGAAATTCAATCAATTCTTCTGGATCATCATAGGGAGGCAAAACCCAACCTTTAGGCACGGGATAACCCCAACGCCTAATGTCGGATAATCTTGCTGCTTTATGCCCTACCATTGCCCCATCTAATTTATCATCTAGGGACAATCTTTGGCGATCGCCACGAAAAAATTGTAAAGCAGCTTGGGATTCTGCTTCTGCTTCTTCGACGGGAAGTTCTAAATCGTCAGGGATTTGTTTGTAAATCCAAGCTAGTAAAGCCGCAAGTACTACCGCAGCAATAATCCTGGGTACATCCTCGATGTGCAAAAGTGCCTCGATGATGGGAAATAATAACAATACCCCATACTTTGCTAGTTGGCGGTTGCGGACTATGGTAAAGCTAATACTTGCCAGTAGAAACACAAATGTTGCTACTAAGGGATCGTGAACTGCGAACCCCCAGACTACATTGGTTGTACCAGCACCTCTACCTACCGCATATCTTCCTACTACTAAAGTAATCAGGGCAATTAGTTCCCAAGATGTACCCGGACCAAAAAATGCACGGGCAAGAAAAACGGCAGCAATTCCTTTGAAAGCTTCTGACAAAACCGCCAGAACTCCCGTTAATGTACCGCCATGATAAAAAGCTGCTGATACACTAACATTGCCTGTACCAACCAGCGCCAATCTTTTACCTGTAAAAGCTCGGACAATCCAAGCAATCAGAGGTAGCGAGCCCAATATTGGGCAAACGGTTAAAATAATTAGGGCACCCCAGAGTTCTACCATGTTTGGTTCGGGATTCTAGATCTACAATCTAAAAATCTAAAATCTAACATTTTCTGTTGTATGTTGAGTACATCTTAGGTTGTTAGTGCCGTTCTATTAGACAGATAGTATACCTAGTTTAGTTAACTACGTAGGCTGATTGCAGTGCCCAAAGAATTAGAACTGCAATCGAACCCAACAACAATACGGTGGAGATTGTCACTAAGGTGGGTGAGTCGGCACCCTCAAATTTCATGATTCCTCTGTTGAGGTCGGACATAGCTTTGTAATCCTCCTTTGTTACTGTCGCTAATTCGTCCGATTCGATTGTAGTCCTTTAGCTCTCATTCCGCAGGAAATTTCCAATTATATTTGGTTTGATATTTACAAAATTTTACTTTCACCGTCAAAATGAACTTCGTACACTGCCAAGCATGAAAGTATAGCTTTTTCTTTTCCCTGTAAAGAGTTCCCTGTTCCCTGGTAGGTGAAAAAGGCTGTGGGAGCCGTTATATTACTTATTGATTGCAAGGATATTTACTGATGAAATTAGTGCTGTTTGCGACCATAGGGACTCTGTTGACAATATTGCTCCTGTTAGAAATAGGGCTGAGATGGTTTTTTGGCTTTGGCAATCCCTTAATATATATTACGGATCCACATATTGGTTATTTGTTAGCACCCAATCAGCAGACACGACGTTTTGGCAATAGTATCCAAATTAACCAGTATTCTATGCGAACTGCCCCCATTTCCGAAAAACCATCACCTTCCACCTTGCGGATATTGCTTTTAGGAGACTCCATTGCCAATGGTGGTTGGTGGACAGATGGAGCAAATACCATTTCTAGTTTAATGATGGGTTCTCTGGCTACAAATCACAGGGATAAGTTTACAGATGTGGAAGTTTTGAATGCATCTGCAAATTCTTGGGGTCCGAGAAATGAACTGGCTTATTTGCAGTATTTTGGTAATTTCCACTCCCAGGCTGTGGTATTGTTAATTAACACTGATGATTTGTTTGCTAGTGCACCTACTTCTTTACCTGTAGGACGCGATCGCAATTATCCCGCCAATCACCCTCCTTTGGCATTGGTAGAAGTATTTCAGCGTTATCTAATCAAGCAAAAGCCTATCCCTGAATTGCGAGCTATCTATAAAGAGGGAGGGGATAGGGTTGGTTTTAATTTAGATGCGATCGACAAAATTCACACTCTCACTCATCAAAACAATCTCCAATTTCTATTGGTGATGACTCCCTTATTACGGGAAATTGGAGAACCAGGACCCCGCGATTATGAAATGAAAGCTCGTCAGCGACTAATTGAATTTAGTCAATCTCGAGGCATTACTTACATAGATTTTTTGCCCATATTTAATTCTCAGCCAGATCCACAAGCCTTGTACCATGACACCATTCACCTCAACTTGTCAGGCAATCAACTCGTAACAAATACAATTATCGATCGCTTAGCAATACTATTATCTCTGGAAAAAGTGACCAATTAATTCATAATTATTATTTCATAACTCATAATTAATGGTGCAAGCCTCTAAATTCATTTATTGACCACGGATTGTTGGATTACACGGACAGTGGACTTTGTGTAATTTGTGATCGGATAAATTTTCAACTAAACCGTTAAGGGTCTATCTATAGCGCTACGCGCAAGTCAAAAGTGGACTGCTCATGGGTTCCAGCGTTCAAGGATGTCCTAACCTAATTTCGTAGTGCTATAAATGGTATACATAAAGCGGGCAGGATGCCCGCACTACAATCACCTGATTTTTTTACTTAATACAATTTAGCTGCGTATTAATACATAACATCATGCACCAACCACCGATGGTGATGATTGCGACGGTAGGCGACTCAAGGGTGGGGAACTCTTAACAGTTGAAAAGTATTGGCGATCGCAAAATAGATTGTGACAAAAGTTGAGCAATAACCAATTGAGAATTTACTGCCCACTACAATCACAGAATGAATTTGTTTAAGTTCCAATATTTAAGATAGCCGTAGATTAATCCAGAAAATAAGCGGTAAACATCAAAAAATATTTACCTCACACAAAGTTCTTAACGCAGAGAGACAAATACCAGTGTTAAAGAAAATTGTACTCGTGGGAGCGATCGCTATACTTTTCGGTGGTGTATTCATAGATAGTGCTGTTGCTCAGACATCAAGCAATTTCACCGCCATTAATACCGGAGATACGGCATTCATGCTATTTTCCTCCGCATTGGTGCTATTAATGACACCGGGAATAGCCTTTTTTTACGGTGGATTTGTGCGATCGCGCAATGTTCTCAATACCCTGATGATGAGTTTTGTGGTCATGGGCATTGTGGGAGTAACTTGGGTTCTATGGGGTTACAGCCTTGCCTTTGCCCCCGGAAACCCCTTAATCGGTGGTTTGCAATGGCTGGGATTAAATGGAGTTGGGGTAGGAGTCAATGAATATGCACCTACCATACCCCACCAAGCATTTATGATTTTCCAGGCAATGTTTGCCATCATTTCCCCAGCACTAATTTCTGGTGCGATCGTTGAACGCATGAGTTTTACGGCATACTGTTTATTTATTCTGCTGTGGTCTACCTTTATTTATACTCCCCTGGCACATATGGTATGGGGAACAGGGGGTTTTCTGGGATTAACTGGGGGTATTGGTGCCCTGGACTTTGCCGGAGGTACGGTAGTTCATATTAGCTCTGGGGTTTCTGCCCTTGTAGCAGCCTATGTTTTAGGACCAAGAAAAGCCTATCCCGATCGTTTGACTCCCCCTCACAGTGTCCCCTTCATTTTATTAGGGGCTGGTTTATTGTGGTTTGGTTGGTTTGGTTTTAACGGTGGTAGTGCCTTGGGTGCTAATGGTGTCGCCACCATTGCCTTTGTCACAACTAATACTAGTGCTGCTGCTGGAGTATTAACCTGGTTAATTCTCGAAAAGACTTTGCGCGGTAAACCCACCGCTGTTGGTGCAGCCACAGGGGGAGTTGCTGGATTAGTAGGAATTACTCCTGCTGCGGGATTTGTTACACCTGTGGCAGCAATTTTAATTGGTAGCATCACCGCCTTGGTCTGTTTCTATGCCGTCAGTTACAAGCATAAAGTACAGATTGACGATGCCTTAGATACCTATCCCATTCATGGCGTTGGCGGAACAGTAGGAGCAATATTAACGGGTATATTCGCCACCACTGCGGTTAATTCGGCTGGTAAGAATGGTTTATTGTCTGGCAATCCAGGAGAATTATTTATAGAACTTGCTGCCATTATTATTGCCTATGCGATCGCTGGTTTGGGCACATTCATTATTTTGAAGGCAATTGATGCCACAGTTGGTCTACGTGCCAAAGAAAATGCAGAAATCCAAGGTTTAGATATCTATGAACATGGTGAAGAAGGTTACAACCATGAATTTAGCGAACGTATCAATATCCCAAATAGATGAATAGAGTAAAGTGGACAAGCTGGACAAGGTGGGCAGTACTACTATTCTTACAGCAGTTTTCATCTATTTGAACCACATCTTCATGTAGGGGTTTAGCAGTGCTAAACCCCTACGGTGTGGTCTATTTACCTGAAAATCGCTGTAAGATACAAGGTTGGGTAGAACTGACATCTTGCATGCCTCGTATTAATGATTTTTAGCCTGCCTACGCAGGCTTTGCTTGTATAGCCTCACCCTTCTAGGATGTTGTTGGCGAATCAGGGGTATCACCCTCTTGGGAGTGGGGGAGTGGGAGAGTGGGGGAGTGGGGGCAGAAAAAACCCAGCCCAAATTATGACAGTAATCCCCAGCTTTTAGCATAATCAGGGGTCATACCTACTATTCGCCAACAGTATCCTTCTAGGGTGCAGGTGCAAGATATGAGCACCCCAGGAGGGGAAGTCAAAAGTGAGCCATTGCGGTGGACGGGTTCCCCGGCATAAAGCAAATGGCGCGCCTCTTTCAGAGGAGCTTCGCTAACGCGAAGCGTATCCGAAGGATTCACCCCGGAGGGGTCAAAAGTCAAAAGTATGAAATTCCCTCCCAACGAATGAAACTAGCACATGTTTCTTGTTTGGCTAAAATCCTCGCTATATAAGGGTTATAAAATGTGCAAGTTAAGAAAGAAGTGACAACTTGCACCAATATCCCTTAGCCCACATTCCCACCCCTCTTTATGATTATCATTTTCAAATGTGCGTTTGGTATTTTAAGACTTGCATATCCCTTAGCTTATTCTTCCGTTGACTTTGAGGATTCTGAATTGGTTTGGAGGAAATTAGCTACCGCTTGAGCTTGACTAAAGATAAAGGAATAATCAGATGCCAATGAAGTGCTAGAGTTCTTCCCTGTTACGGTTGGATTAGGTAAAGATAGCAATAGGCGAGCTTTTGTGCCTGTCTCAGTTGCAGATGCGATTGGTGCCAGAACATGACATCCCAAACATCCTCCAGGATTAAACAAGTTTGATGATCCTGGTTGCTGTTGCGGTTGCTGGAAATAGGTTTCCATTGTTGTGTTGGCAACATAATTAAGGGAACCGTAACCAGATTGAATATTTCCATTAGACAGCGGTGTTGTGGCATTTGGCCCTATCGGTTGATTTAAATTTGGCCACATCGTATCGATCAATTGATAGTTTAAAAATACTGATTGGGCATTGACATCTCCTAGGGTACTCCATACTGCTTGATTGATATTCCTCGAATCACTGGGAATTTCATTTAATCGCACAACTTGAACAGGTGCAGTATAGGGATCTTTGGGGTCTTTTTTATTCTGAGGCTGGGAATTTTCTTCACATTTATAATGATCTGTCTCAGGATTGCAGTTGAGATTGTAATACATATAACTAGATTTGAGATTCTGATTACTAATATCCTGAGTGCTCGGTGCATTGTCGATATGTTCAAAGGTTGTCCAGACAAATTGTTGAGCATTTGGGACTTTATGAATGATGTGTAGCCCCACAAGACCCATAACAGCTTGCCTTGGTGCTGAACCATCTGGTTGTTTAATAATAGCTTGAGCGATTTTATATTTTGGATACAGGCTAGAATCTTTCAATTCAACCCAAGCTGCTTTAATTTCAATAGCACCATCAGAACCATAATCTGCTTCATTGCCTTCACAATTTTTATCTTGGTTACTATTTGCACTACCACTCGGTAAATTTAATCCAGCCTCACCTTTAGCACAGCTTTTCTGGTTCTGAGGGATAGCCAATGTATTTGTCGAAATATATTTGTACTCATCTTCATTAACCCTGATTTCGTAAAAGGTTAAGCTCTGATTTTGTGCAGTCAACCAAGAGCTTGTAAATGCTTGTATGGTTTCGCCCAAGACAAAATCTGGTCCATCAGTAAATTTTGAAGTTGCACTGAGAACTTTGAAGCCAAAATTAGACGTGGGCGTTAAATTTGTAGCATTTTTGAATAGACGAAAACTCTTAGGTAGAGCCTGCGGAGACTTCCAGTTTGCTACGATATTCGGATCAATCACTTCCGAAGCTTCTTTATAGGTTTCCCATACCACTGGATTGATATTATTGGTAGTTTCTGGTGGAGTACCAAACTCGCTGGCAGTAGCACTCATATCAGGTTGACCAGGATTTTCAGGGTCTGCTTTCCAGTTCAGGGCAATAAAGGTTTGCCATGCCATACAATTCACAGCCGATTGATTAGGGCTAAAGCCCGGCATATTGTTTGGGATTGTTGGTGCAATCTCAATTTGGAAGCCATTGGCATTGCAATTAAAATTAACAGCAGGTGGGTTAGTTTGGGCGTTTGCCAAAGGAGTGAAAAGTGGCAATAAGAGTAGACACACCAAGAGAAGAACAGAAATTAAACAGCTCGGTAATATCTTGAGATTTCTGACTATCATGACTATTCGTCCAAGATGACTGGGTTTGTGATTTTGGGATGTAAGCAGTTCGGATGCTGAACTGCTTACCTCTGTTCTACTGACTCATACCATTTCTTTATAAAGATGCGCCAAATTAAAGCCTGCTCCCGGCAGGCTTTGTACCCTACACCGTAGACACGAAGTGGCTTCTGTTAACTAGCCGCTACGCGTCTACGTATAGCCCCAGGCTTTAGCCTGAGGGAAATATAGCCCAGCCTCATACAGAATTGGTATCAGTATTTATCTGAATTAACTACTAGCAACTACATTTAAAAGAGCTGGTACAAAAGGTGCTGGTGTTTGACTCGGATCAGTAATCCGAACACCTCGCAACCCTAGTTCAGCACTAGATCCTATGTTTAGTGTTAAGAACAAGACATAGGAATCGCTGGGATAGGAATTTCCAGGCACGGCATAGTTTACGGGAGTGGGTCCTCCAACTACAGTCGCTGTGATATTACTATCAACATCTTGGTTGCCTATCGGGTCTTGGTCGTTTACTGTCGAGAACTCTACGGTAGGTATAGGAGGGGAATCACTGCTAGGAGAATAGGTCAAGGCGATCTCAATGCTTGATTGCCCTTGTTCTACAGTCGTAACCACAAAGGTTGTATTACTCACCAAGGGCAGGTTTTGGTCTGCTGGATTGGGTTCGTTTATGGCATAATATGCATCCCATAGTGATTTGTACATTAACTGCAGGGGTTGGTTAGAACTATCAGCAGGAGTGGAAACACAGGATAATTGTGAAGGGGTATTGCTAGCGCTTATCGGTCGAGCATACAAGGCTATCTTGAAGGTCTGGGCAATCTGTCCTGCCCATTCAATCGGTTGACCACCAATCAGAATATCCGAGAGGGTCAAGCTATTACTATTCAAGTCTTGCCACTCTTGAGGGATCTGAAACACGGCGTGCAGGATGAAGTTACCAACACCTTGATATTGCTCATCACTGTATTCGCCAGGAAAATATTCCCCAGTAACTGGATCTGTTAAAACCTTTTCTCCTCGGACAATTTGCCAACAGTCAGCAACTGTGGCACCTTCAGGTAAGGTTACAGTTGAAGACACGGTGTATGAAGCAAAATTGGGCATTTGGATATATAGCCCAACGGGATCAGCAAGACAGGCGATGTTGGGAGTACCCATTCCCTGCACAACTCTGTTGACCGATACACCAATATTTGGGTCACTGTTGCGATAATTCTGTCCGTACTGACTACAACAAATTAATTCTTGAGGAGAGTTATTGCCAATCGTCCGTTGAACTGTAGCTGCCCCTGCCAAACCCAACTCAGTCTGTAGGGTGTTGGGTGTACTGGTTAAGTGCATTGCCCCACCAGAAAAATTACTCGAATCACCCGTTCGTACAGAAACCGGTCCACAGTTCCACTTGTTAAGCGGATTATAAGCGGGTTGCCCAGTTTCTGGATCATTAACGGTTAATTGTAGATCCTCCAGGGCAACCGAAATCTGCTGATCTGAAGGCATTTGGTAGTTCAGTGTATCCTCGTAAAGTGTACGAACCTTTTCGGGATCAATTTTCCAGAGATTGTACCAGTACTCAGGGTTTTCGCAAACAAAATCGACGCGGATAATGTTGTTACTACTGTCTTGCGTAACACTCCATTCACAATATTCGTCCTGCCAACCGCGCGGCCCATAAGGCCCATAAATTTGCCAGTTATCTTGGTCACTATTCCAGTTAACCTGGGGACAAAGATCAGAATGCTCAACCGGAATAGATTGGAAGGAATTAGCAGATACTTCCGGCGTTTGATAATAGCCTGTATCCGCTAGTCGCAGTATTTGGGCTGACTGTAGATTATAGATATTGGCTGGTGATGCTCCAGTTTCCAGATATTGCTTTAATCGATTTGGGAAAGCAAACCAGGTAATTTGGGCTGCAGCGGTACCATCTGGAATATCAGTATATCGAGGATTGTAGAAGAAAGTTTGCTCAGAAGCATACATGACATTCCAAGGATTGCCAACGATTGCTTGGTTGATCCAACCTGTGACATTTGTTGTCCAAAGAGCAACTAGCTCCTGATCTTCAGAGGAACCCTTGTCAAAATCTTGCTGAAATGCTGGAAAACCAAAGTTTTGTAAAGTACTCATCTGACCTCAGAACAAAAACTGAAAGATTGATACATAACTCTAATTTTGAAGATATCATTATTTTGTAACTAATTTCGTAACTAATAATCTAAGTACAGCTTTGCATAAGTTGGGGGGAAAGTAGGGAAGATGCTGTTGGCGAAATATTTCTTAATATTCTGAGAGTCCCTCTGAGTTCCTACTTTACAGCCCAAACTAAGATTGCAAACACAAACAAGAGGAGGGGGTGAATTTTCGTGGGAGGATGTTGAAATAAAAGTTTCTACATATCGTTTAAAGTGCCCACTGGTGGAGGAATCAGATGATTCAACCTCAAAGTATCGACCCAATTCCCTCAACAACAGCACGGGTAGCCCATTTAGCCTTTCCCAAAGGCAGCTTGTGTATGAAAATGCGGGATGAAATTGGCACTATTTTTTGCTCACGCGACTTTGAAGCACTATTTTCAACACAAGGGCAACCAGCTAAAAGTCCTTGGCGATTAGCCCTCGTATGTGTGCTGCAATACATTAAAGCAGTTAGAGGAATACCCTTAAACGAGCGCCCATATAGAAGTTACCGGGCAAAGATGCGTTATCCGTATTTACTTATTTGTAAATAGTTTGGTTTATTTACATCGACTTACTTACTTGACTGATCTAAGTCGATGTGATTCAGATGTACTTGCCGAAGTTTATTCTGGCTTGTCTGGTAGCTGGAAGAATTCTTCAATTACTTGAAAGTAGTCTCTCTGCTCATTACCATAGCTGTCTATATAGTAACCTTTGGTTTTAAAATCCCATAACTTAACATAAAATTCCAGTGATTTTTTCTGAATTTCTACTACCCATTTTTTCGCTTCAGGGCTTAATTCTTTTTCAGTAATTTTTTTTTCAAGCGAACTTTTTGATTCTTCATCTGATGTATCCATGGCATTATCATCTACTGCAATTTGGTCATCGTACTCAGAAGTATAGAAATCCAAATCAAGTGAGGGAATGAGCGAGTCTTCTAAAAAATTACGAACCCTTGCAAATGAAGTTCCCTGCTCGTCAATGTATTTTGTGGCTGTCTCCAATATTTCTTTTCCCTGAGGACTAGAATCTAATGTCTTAAGCTTCTTACTTATGTAGGATATTGCTTTTTGGTCAATAGTTTGAGTTTTATTTAGAATTTCTTGATCAACTTTTTTAATTTCAGCTTCCAGGTCAGATTTTTCTTTTTCCAGTCTAGTTTTGACTGCACTATCTGTAGCTGATTCAATGTCGGTAACCTTATTTTCTAAAGATTGATCAAGTTTTTCTATCTGGTCGTATAAAGTCTTAAGATCAGCTTGCATTTCTTTTTCTATAAATGCATTTAGTCCATCAACCAGATTTTTAACTTGTTGAGACAGACGTCCAATTGCCTGATTCCAATCACCCCTACCTGGAAACAGATTTTTAGGATTACTATGAATATACTTACCGATTCCATTCAATTTATCATGTAGAGTCTTTTTTTGAAGACGTTTGAGTTTTTTCTCATGATTCGGACTCGTGATGAATTGATCGATAGCAGCTGTATAAGTAGCGGGATTTTCCTTGAGGTCGCTGAGATAACCTGCCAAAGAGTCTGTGAGTACGTTAGACGGAACAATATGGCGTCGGTCTCGCTTAATATCTTCTCCTGTTACTGGGTCGTTGACTGAACCAGCAGGAACTTTTAGAGCGTCACTAGCCCATCCAGGACGTCCTTGTCTAAACCAGGTTGCGTCTAAATTCTGCTTAAAACCAAATCTTTGAGTGTCATCATCACCATTGCTTTTCTTCTGCCTCTTTGCTTTATCACCCTTTGCCTTACCAGCAATGGCAGTTTCGGTAGGACATGATTGATCTCGCTTTCGTTTTCCGGATTTGGCATTTCCTGTTTGGGTCATGGTGTTTTTCTCCTAATTAAGTTAATCAAGCACCCACCCTGACTTGGTTGCAGGATGGGTTTTTACGAATCGGCGACAGTTTAACTATTTGAACTGTTGTTATTTGTAATTCGCATATCCAGACTGGTTAGAAGAGCGAAAATTTCCCTGAGCTGTCCTTGTATGTTATTATCTTTGCGCTCAAGTGAATCAAAGTAGTTAAGAACTGTGTCTGCCATTTGATCGCTGGTCTCCACTGGACGCAAATCGCGACCAAAGCCCATTAGGGCAGGACGTTCGACGTAGGTGACGCGGTGGAGTACTCGCCAAGTTTTGTTGGGTTTACCTGCTTGTACTTGCCTTAAGGCACGGGCTTCTTCATCATTACTCTGTAGCCATTCTGGATCGACTACATAGTTAAAGAAGTCATGGAAATGATTAACATTACCTTCCAGGTAGAAACTCATAAAGCGGTAGCGATCCACTTTTTCCCCAGGTTTGACGGGATAATCGTTCAAGTCGGTAATATCTTTGTTTTCCAAGCCGTAGAGATTGACAAAGAGTTCAAAACCCTTACTACTGGTTAGAGTTTTACTCATGGTTTGGGTCATTTCCCCTGTGTATAATGGTGTCAGTTCAAAGGCAAAGCCGACAACCATAGCATCAACTTGAGCACCTAGCTGCCCCCCAAGGGTGAAGCTACCACCAACCGTGTGTTCAATTGTACTGGCAAAACTCTCTTCCTCGGACCGTAAGCCGCCATCAGCATCCCAAACATAGGTGTTGACTATGTTGCGCTTGCCAGCCCGAATTAACAAGTTTTCCATCCGCCGCTGCCAAGCATCGAAAGCTGCATTAGCCTGTACTTGCTTCTCTGGATTAGGAATACGCTTGTTAATTTCTTCTTGCCGCTTCTGTGCCTGGTCTTTCTGTGCTTCTTTACGACCTTCGAGAGATTGGACATATCCCTCTACTTGTTCAGCTTCTTGTTGTTCGCTAGAACCATCACCGTTTTCAGTTTCACCCCCTGGTTTGACACTAACCTGTCCGTAACTGTCATATTGGGAAGCATCCACAGTTTGAGATTCTAAAGCTGATTCTGAAGTTTGGGTCGCATCATAGTTAGTAAAATAGGCTTCCCGTTCTTTATCCCACTGCTCAATCTGCTGCTTCAAGTCGTAGGCTTGTTGTAGACGCATGTAGCTGGCGGGATAAAGGGAACCATATTGCGATCGCATTTCTGGGACATGGCGATAGAAACGCTGGTCGGCAGCTTGGGAACCCACTGTACCATCTAGGGTACCATTCATGGTGTAAGCTGGGTTAATCATGAATGTAATGGTATTCACATCCAAGGGAATACCTTCCGCTGGACGAATTTCATAACTGATCATCTTGCCGCTGCGCTTGAGTTTGGTGATGAAGACATCTGCTATTCCAGAAACCACCAGGGCATAACCGACATTTTTGGGTATAAAGCGTGCGCCAAGATTTGCAAATTGAGGTTTAGTTTCTGCAAGACCCCGCAGTTGTAACATATCAGTGAGGTTGGAGGAAGAATCAGCGCGGACAGTGCTACTGTTAGAAGTAGTGTCTCTGAGGTTAAGACTCCCCTTAAAACCAGCTCTTCCTTCTGAAATTTTGGATACTATACCAAAACCTCCTTCTGCTCCCCAACCAACACCCAGGAAGAGATCGAGGTCAAAGCCTTGGCTGACATCCTTACTCCTTGTCCAACTGTAGCTCACATCTTGTGATTGTCGTAATTGGACTGAGGCAGCATCTTCGTAATCATAGTAAACTGTGAGGTTTTCACTGGGTACCGGAGGAGCGCCTTCGATGTAACCGAGTAAAGTGGGTTGGAACTGGGCATTGCCAATCCATCGCAGGTCAAGTTCTTCCAGCCGTTTTTCCGAGAGACCATGAACACTACCATCGAGAGTGGTATAAATTAACGCCCGCCGCATCATAGCGAGTGTGCGTTTGGGGTCATTGGGGTCAAGTCCCACACTGCTGTATTCGCAACTCAGCAGACGAGAACCAGGGGCACTCTCAACCAGTTTGGCTCCATACACTGTACCATCGTATTTATTGGCACTGAGGTCTTTGACTTTACCATTCTCAATGCTATCCAAGGGCCAATAACCAACCAGATTTTCCTCATTACCACTGAGATGGCGATGCATATCCCTTACGATTTCCTGCTGAGTCCGGGCTTTGTCCCAAATACGAACTTCGGCAATTTGACCGTTCAAATATCTAGACGGTTCCGCATCGTCCCAACCTAAATATAATGCCCCTTGATCTTTGTTGATTGTTACTGCTGTAGTAGTGGAGAGTTGATTGTTTGCTACTTCCATACCATCTACGTATAATTTCAGGGTCGTGCCATCAAAGGTTCCCGCATAATGATGCCATTGATTGATTTCTGATGATGTGTAGCCGGTGTATTTCCATCCATTGCTATAAATGTAAAACCTGATTGATTTACTATTAGCCATTGGGTGCATTACATAAGCATCTCGTTTACTAGCTAAAAAGCCACTCTGACTCCAATTCTCCGTGTTACTTTTAGCCCAGAATGAAACAGTGATTGCTGAAGTTGGGTTGGAGTGAGCAGGAACCTCTATATAATCATCCACCCCATCAAACTCCATCACCAAGTGACCTGGATTACCAATCGCCGCAGTACAAGCCACCCAATCTGCACCAGCAATAGAACCATGGTGTTGATCCTCTGCCGAATAATCCTTGGCTTGGTTTCCTGTTGCTTCTGTCATTGGGTAGTAAGCGACTAAGCCAGGTTCATTACCAGTCAGCAGAGTTTTGCTGTTTATTTCCACTTCTTCATCTGTCAAAGCCAGGTTCCAAAGTCGCACTTCTGCTAACTTGCCAAAAGGTCGATTACCATTGGGAGCATTACCGATAACAGCAAGATTGCTCTGGCATTGGGGAGTATAAACCAGAATTTCGGGATCTCCTATAATCTCACCATTATTTTTGTTACTATCCCCACGGACTTGATCCTCTAGTAATTTAGTCCCGTCTGCCTGGGAAATAACCCGCATCGACCAATAGCTGACTAAACCACTTTCGTTACCTTCGAGGATTTTGTACATATTGTCTCGGATTTCGTCAGCACTCAGGGCTTGATTCCAGATACTCAGACCACTCATACCTCCGTCGAAAGCTTCACTACTCTTGAAACCACCACCTAAAGAGTCCTGTTCCTGTGCAATGATCAAGGTACCATTTCCTGAGATGGTTGCTCCAGATTTAAAACCTGTTGCCACAAATTCTTCTACCCCGTCTTTATAGACTCTCAGAGTTCCATCTGAGTTGTCCCAAGTTACCGCTAAGTGATGCCATTGCCCACCATTGAAAGATATATTGGTGTCCTTTGTAGTACCGTTAATAATTAATCTCAAGTCCTTGACATTGTACAGTGTGAAGGCATTATCTTCATTAGAAACGGCATAGGAAACCGGGGTGGGACCAGATTTTGTCGAATTAATACGAATCCAGCAAGCAACCGTAATTGCCGTTGAAGGGAAGTTTTTAAAATTACTGAAGCTCACGTAATCTCGATCCCCATCAAAGGTGAGAGCATATCTGGTAGTCGTGAACCCTACTGGCTTACCATCAATATAGAATACCGTTCTTCCTTCTTTCGCTACTGCGGCTACGTGATGCCAACCATCAGCTACTTTGTTCTCTAAATCATAGTTACAATCGAAGAAAAAGCCATCAACTAAGGTTCCCAAGCGGCTACCATCTTTGAGAACAATGGCATAATCATTACCATCCTTGGCACTGGCTAGGACATTGTAATCGTATTTGCTACCCCTTTCACTACTGCTAATCTTTGTGGCTCCCGGATAGTGGAACCAAGCTTCCAGAGTCCAACGATCCGGTTGCAAATCAAGGTGAGCATCTTGATTGTCCCCGTCTTGGATTGTAAGCTTATCATTAGCATCCCGGAATTCCAAGCAAGTCCGTAAGCTATCTGGTAACCACTGCTCAAAAGTGGAGTTGCGACTATCGGCTGTAGCATCGTAGCGAGTTAACCGCATCCGACCTTGATTGTCAAAGTAGCTGAGGAGAACATTACCCTCACAGCTTTCTACAGCATTTAAGCTACCAGCAGGACGCGCAAAACCCAGTAAAGCACCACGAGTCGATAATTCTTTGGCATCTGTATTCAGCAAAGACATGCGCTGTGGTGTTTGCTGGTTCTGAGTAACTTGGTTGAGGAAAGTATCATTCTTGGTGTTGAAGTCAGTCTCAGCAGTTATCAGGTTACTGCGAGCAGTTGACAATTGCGTGGTCAGACTACTAACACTTTCATTAGCATTCAGAAATTCGGTTAATCGATCTAGTCTTGTTTGCTTGTTATTGATTTGTTGATCTAGAGACTTGTATTCTTTTTCTGCCTCTTTAATTCGTGAATCCCCCGCTGAGGTTCTGGTGCTGGTTTTCTCCAAACTCCAAAGTTGGTTGGCTCCACCGTGACTTTCGTAGATTTGAACAAATGCTCCATCTTCAGAGCTACCCCCGTAAACATCAAAGACTTTAGTGGTGTCTTTTTTCCGAATTACGTAAGAGCTACCGCGTTTGTCAAGACACCAATGCTGGGGGGTGATCTCATTTTCAGACCAAATGTATAAAGGGGTTTCATCGGCTGTGCCGTTCCCAAAAACATTCAGCATTTTGCCACTTTTCTTATCTTTGATTCTGTAGGAGCCATCGCTATTGTCAATAAATTCCCACAGATAACCCAAAGCTGGCTCTAGCTGTGAGTCGAAACTCCAAATGGTAGCTAGGAGCAACCAACCCGTCAAAAATTTACCACTGCCTTTACCTTTAATTTTGCAAAAGTAGTTCAGCGGATTATTGATCTCGGTGCTTAGGGCTGTTTCTGCGCTGGATTTACTCGTTTTCAACTCAGGAATTCGGATTTGCAGAGCATTTTTTTCATCCACATACTTTTGCCGATTCTGGGCAATATCAAGCCTCTCTTCCAGATCCCAGACCAACTTTTGACAGCGACTGATTTCTTGTTCCGCCTGTTGTAATTCCTCGGTGGAAATACCCGCTTGCGGATCAGCCAGTGTAGTCAAACTCGCTTCATCAGTATAACGATCGCAACTGATAGCGTCAGAAATCAGCTGAATCTGATGCTTGCGAATATCAATACTAGTCCAGCTTCCTTTGATATTATTAATTTCAAAAGTACGGATTACGCTCACGCCATCAGGAACAGTAAACTGACAAGATGCCCGATACCAACCGTTGCTGAGTAATTCAAAATCATTAGGCTGATAACTGTGAGTAGGGAAAGCTATTTTCTCTTCCGAGTTGCGGCTATACCTTCCCCAATAGGAGAAAGCAAAGATTTTGTTACCATTACCATCGGCATTGTTGATATCAACTGCACTTTGTACCTTAAATTCAAAGCTTTCTTCGTAAGTTGCCCTTTGGGTAACAGCAAATAACTCATCATTACTGTACTTGATTGCATCCAGACCGCCTCCAGTGGAGCGATTCAGGGTTCTGGCACTAACATAAGCTTCACCATAAACCACAGCATCTCGACCATGCACGGAAAAATCAGGAACTGTCTTTGACTCCCCAGTTACAATTGTACCTAAGCGATAGTAAGCTGCTAAATCCTGTTCTTTGCCAGTCAGCTTCAGATACATACTGTCTTTGATTTCCCCGGCTGGGCGGGTGCGGTTCCAAATTTGCACATCGGCAATTTGACCATTGAAGTCGCGATTGGTACCTAAACCACCGCCAATATAAAAACGAGGTTGCCAGGTTTCTAATTTCAGCGAAGGTGGTGCATCAGCCGATTCAATCGTACCATGAAGAGTACCGTGGTTTTGAGCAGGGGATAAATCTCTGACTTGCTCGCCATTGAACACCCAATAGGCAGCTAATTTTTGTTCTGTGCCGAGTAAGCGGCGATTCATGTTCTCCTGAATTTCCTTTTGGCTGCGGGCTATATTCCAGACACGCACCTCGGCAATTTTTCCTGGGAAGTGATTATCGACTTTACCAATGTATTTTATGGGTGTGTTGACTGGCTGCTTGCCTTTCAACTCTTCGGTGGTATATTTTTCTTCACCATTGACATAGACTTTGTAGAAAGTACCATCAAAAGTCACTGCTACGTGATTCCAGTCGTTAGGTACTAAAACTTCTCCTGTGGTTATAGCTTCACCAGTTGTTCCATCTCCAAAGCCTGCAACTATTTTCTGCTGCTGATATACCCAAATCGAGGGAGCACGATTGTTACCACTACCAGGATGGTTCCCTAGAAAACCATGGTAACCAGCATCTGAAATTTCCGGATAAATCCAGGCTTCTTGAGTAAACTCAGACCCTACTACCACATTATCGCCGCAGTCTACGTAATCAGTGGAGCTATTGAGAGCGATCGCTTTGATTGCAGGATATCCTAAGCCAAGTGGAAAGATGTAGGCGCTACCAGCATTTAAACCTTTAGTATCCTCATTGGGAGCACCAACAATTGCCGTCTCGCCGCTGATAGCAACTGATTTGCCAAAATGATCATACGTTTGTATATCTTTGCTAAAGATTTGTTCAACTTGTTGCCAATCCCCATTGGCTTGCCGCTGGAATATGTAGGCACTACCAGCATCTGAACCTTTAGTTCCCTCGTCGGGAGCACCAACAATTGCCGTCTTACCGCTGATGGCAACTGAGCTGCCAAAATAATTATACGCTTGTGTCTCTTTGCCAAAGAGTTGTTGAACTTGTGCCCAATTCCCATTAGCTTGCCGCTGGAATATGTAGGCGCTACCAGCATTTGAACCTTTAGTACCCTCACGATAAGCACCAACAATTGCCGTCTCACCGCTGATGGCAACTGAGTAGCCAAAATAATCTTCCTTTTGTGTATCTTTGCCAAAGAGTTGTTGAACTTGTTCCCAATCCCCACTGGCTTGCCGCTGGAATATGTAGGCACTACCAGCATTAAAACCTTTAGTATCCTCATGGGAAGCACCAATAATTGCCGTCTCACCACTGATGGCAACTGAGTAGCCAAAATAATCTCCCTTTTGTGTATCTTTGCCAAAGATTTGTTGAACTTGTTGCCAATCCCCATTGGCTTGCCGCTGGAATATGTAGGCGCTACCAGCATTTGAACCTTTAGTATCCTCATTGGGAGCACCAACAATTGCCGTCTCACTGCTGATGGCAACTGAGCTGCCAAAATAATCCCACGCTTGTGTATCTTTGCCAAAGATTTGTTCAACTTGTTCCCAATTCCCATTGGCTTGCCGCTGGAATATGTAGGCGCTACCAGCATCTGAACCTTTAGTATTCTCATTATAAGCACCAACAATTGCCGTCTCACCGCTGATGGCAACTGAGTAGCCAAAATAATCATAAGATTGTGCATCTTTGCCAAAAAGTGGTTGGACTTGTTGCCAATTCCCATTGGCTTGCCGCTGGAATATGTAGGCACTACCAGCATTTGAACCTTTAGTATCCTCCTCGAGAGCACCAACAATTGCCGTCTCACCGCTAATGGCAACTGAGTAGCCAAAAAGATCACTCTCTTGGCTATCTTCAGCTTGGATTTTATGCTCTTGTGTCACCTTAGCTGAGGCTGCTAGCAGCCCATTTTGGTATAATAAACTGACAAGTCCTTGCTCATCAATCACACCTGTATAATGCATCCAAGTATTATCGGCAGGAAGTGCCTCTGAAGCTTTGATGGTTTGTTCTGTACCATCTCTCAGATGCACTTTCAGCATCACCTTATTATCAGTATCAAGCACTAACTGGAGACGATTTCCCTCTTCGGCAACAATCACCTGTTCCCGATTAGCATGAGTATCCTGTCGCACCCAAGCCGAAATACTTATCCCTTTATTTACATTTGCCTTGGGTGTTTTCAACTTGATGGGAGGTGTTACCAAGTAATCTCCACTACCATCAAATCGAATTCCCCGGCGCTTGACTGACTGAAGATTTATCGCTTCCCCGGTTGACCAATCGGCATCAAGTATAAAATAACCTTTGAGGGTATCAATCGCTTTTACAGGGTAGAGACCATCATAAGATTTAGTGCCGCTAATTTGCACCTCATCCCCTGTAACTAAATCGTGGTTGGTACAGTAAACTCTTAACTTCCCATCCTCTATTTTCTCGTACCCCACGATCATATTGTCGAAGACTAAGCCATTCTCTTCTTCCTGAATTTCTTCCCAAGAACCTAGCTTATCCCGAGTAAAGGTTGCTTCTACTTCAAAAGTGTCCCCATCTGCTGAGACGACTTGGTAGTGTCCATCAAAGTTTCTAGTCCCCTGAACTTTTACCTTGGCTCCCGGTTCAAAAGTATTATCCAGAGGGGTTTCCACCGATTGAAGCAACAGCTTCTCTTCCGTATTACCGGCGATCGCTTCAATTGTCCCTACTGCTGGTGGCGTACTATCACCAATGACTTTTACTTCATCTAGGGTATTAAGGGGCAATAAAATATCACGAGTGGTACTCTTGAGTCTTTCAGAACTAGGACTAGTATCTATCTGTGACAGTGTCCCATCAATTGCTACAGCAAAACTCAGTGCCGCAGTAATCACATCAGTTCCCTTCTGAACTGGCACTGCCAACATTACCCGCCTAGTTTCCCGCATCAGTTGCATGCCATCCTGAGTTTGCCTTTCCACTTGGGTATCATAGGCAGTGGCACTCAATCCCTGTACAACCGTTAGGGAATGGGAATTATCATCTTTCAACTCAAGGGTACGCTTGATAATACCCGGAATATTTCTGTATTTCTTGACTTCTGGATCATCCGGATCTGGTTCTGCAAACACATAGTCTTTCAGGGAAAACAAACCTTGCTCAGAAGACCGCAGCGAATATAAAATTACCTTCTGAAGGCTACTATCATAGGCAAAAATATTCCAACGGTAGATATCCTTCTCGATAGTCGGCATCAGAACCACTGAAAACCAACCATCCTGAAGATTTTCAATCAAACTTAACTCAATGGCTGGTTCGTAAAATGGCTGATTATTAATGTCCCGGAAGTTGAGAGAATCAATATTATTGAGCTTTCCCTCTGCCTTGTCAATCTTCATACTCTCGGCAGGTAAGAACTTCTGGCGAGAGCGTTGGAACCTGACCTCCAGTTTGGGAACCAACTCATTTTTGATCCCATCAAGTACAAAGCGATTTACCAGTAGCTTGTTGCCAATCGACTGCCGGAACACATACAAGTGTCCTATACCTGAAACTAACTGCACTGGAGCAACGGCAGACTCAATTGTTTCGGCTACTTCACCATAGCGCGATCGCAACAACTGATTATCCTCTTTATCGGTAAACTCTACCTGCTCACGATCTAAGACTGATTGATCTAGCACAGAGCGATCTAGAGGGAGTATTTTCCAAGGTTCAAAACTAAGCGGATCCTCATTATCCTGGAGTGCTGTATCCTCAAAGCCACTGCGCTTAACTGTGTAGTAAATCTTCCCGTCAGCAGTGGTTCCAAAAACTAGGATTTTCCCCTCGTGGGCTATGCTATTGACGTGAGCAAACTTTTGACCATGTAGATGCATTTATCTTTCCTCCTTTAGGAGCTTGAACTGAGTTGATTGATAAAGGCAATCACAATTACTATTATTTTTTTTACTATCTAGTGAGTATTTTATTTTACTTTGAATACAAAAAAATTAAACATTTACAATCTTTTACAAACCTATATTCCGCACTTTAAATGTTACAGAGGGTTTCTACTGAGGACTTTTTCCATAATAAAAATAAAAGTATACTGCATGATTTCACGTAGTCGGATTATTTACTTACCTGACATGATATTTGCATTAATATCAAGTACTAAATATATTCTGAAAAAATCAAAAAAACTTAATAAAGAGTGTAATATAGGAGTTTTGACGGTGGAATCAAAAATTACCTATAAAGATAATTTTTCATTTCCTGTAACTCGTTTTAGCACGGTAAATGGTGCACCTTATCTGGAAATGTATGATTATATTGCTCATAGGCATAAAGATAGAGTACAAGCAATTTGCTTTGTTGTAGAATTAACAGTGAAATATACAGGTGAAAACTATGACCACTGCAACCACTTTAACAGGAACATCATATGCCAAGAAAAAATACAACATCACTGCACCTGTGAGCGTTGATGTGGCAAAGAATTATGTCAGAGCTATAGTGGCGATCGCCAGTGCAGATGGTGAATTAGCGCAAACAGAATTAGATTGGTTTGTTGAAGAACAACAGATGCTGGGAGCACCATCTGATTTCATAGAAGAAAATATCATCAAATTCGATCACAAAAATGCCGATATTGAAGAACTATTGAGTGGAATTCATTATGATTTTCCGCTAAATTTTCGCCGTTCTATGTTGTATCAAGCCATCAAAATGAGTAGTGCTGATGGAGTATATCACGATAAGGAAAAAGCAGCGGTTGCGCGAGCAGCTCAAATTTTAGGAATTGAACGTAGTGTAGTTGTTAGTCTTGAGTCTTTAGCAGAAATAGAAGAGTCTGCAGATAGGTTAAGACTAGCGATATTTGAAACTGACGTTTAACAGTTTAATTTATGAATGATTATTTTTCTAGTTAATTTGTCGGCGTTGTAGAATTATCAGATGATTATGTTCAATTCGTCAGGAATTTTCAATTGCTTCAATCACCAATTAATCTCGCATTTATACAACGCTGATTTTTTAGCATCTGTTGTTTAACAACGAAACTTGAATCTATTGCTCTTAGCAGTATCAATTGATGCTAGTTAACCCAGAAGTATTTGCCAGTTAGGTAAGTTGTAATGGGAGCGTCCCAATTTTTATGCAATACCCACTGAAGGGTATCGCTACACGAGCAAAGACTGCCTACCCTACTCTACGAGAAGCCGCTTCGCGTCTACGGGAACGTCTTCGACGAACGCAGTCTACAAGAAGAGTTTTTAGCCTTGGTAGGTGGGCTTTGTTCGTATAGCCCCAGGCTAAGAGGTGAGGGCTTTTTGCAAAATTGAGATGCTCTCGTTGTAATACTGTATATATAGTAAAGATGAATCATGTAGAGGAAAAACATGACCACTCAAACAAGTTTTGAAATGACAGCATATGGTAAGAAGCAATATAATGCCTCTGGACCTATAAATTTTGATGTATCTAAGAACTATATCAGGGCTTTAATGACCATAGCTAGTGCTGATGGAGAGTTAGCACAGGAAGAATTAGATTGGTTGGTTGAAGAACAAAAGATGCTGGGAGTACCATCGGACTTGATAGAAGAACATATCCTCAAATTTGATGGGAAAAATGCGGATATTGAAGAGCTATTGGGTGGAATTCATTATGATTTTCCTGCAAATTTTCGTCGTGGTATGTTATACCAAGCCATAAAGATGAGCCGTGCTGATGGAGTCTACCACGATAAAGAAAAAGCATCTGTTGCACGAGCAGCCGAAATTTTAGGAGTTGAACGAAATATTGTTGTTAGTCTTGAGTCTTTAGTAGAAATAGAAGAGTCAGCAGATAGGCTACGATTAGCGATATTTGAAACTGAGGTTTAATAGTCTAGCAGTACGAGTAGGCTCCACAGCCTATAAGATTATTGGGGCTAAATAAACAAAGCCTGCGATAGCTGGCTGAATTAGCCTCATGATAATAAATAATATTAGGACTTACGCAACTGGCATATTTTTTGGCGTAGGGGAGGCAAAATGCGGTGTAGATTTTCAAAAGGGCATTATTGCCGTTGCGTGAGGTGCGAAAATATTTGAATGTAGCAATAAGACTTATAACGTCACGCACCAACCACCGATTGTGACAATTGCGTAAGTCCTGAATATAACATTTTTAACTTATAGATTGTTTGAGATTAGTTGACATATGGAAAATTTAGATTACTTTTTAGACAAATACGAAGCTAAACCTTTAGATACTGATAAATACAAAAATAGTTATGTAGGGTGGGCTTTAGAATTTTTTCTTGACGAAACCGAAATCTTAAATCCTTATTTAGATATTACTTTAAGATTAGATTTAAAAGATGCACAAAAGAATTATCAAGATAATTTCCAAAATCAATATTCAACTTTTACGTCTTTTTTAACCTGGAAATTACTTCAAGCACTTAAAAAGCATACTCCTTTTTGGTGGAGATTTATTCAGGAAAAAGAAAAATGGTATCAAATTAATAACCCACCATTATATTTTATAATCGCAGTGGGGGGAGAAGCTCGATACGGAGAATTTATCATCAATAATGCGACAAAATTAGGATGGCTTGAATTTTCCCAACTATACAAAAATGGTAAGGACAGCGTTTTAGTTAATCCTGTGTTGACTTCGGATAGAAAATATGCTTACCGATTGGGTCAATATATTGCGAATCTTCCTGACTTGGATTTTTTAGGTTTTTCCATGCATACATCTCGTAAAAGTAGCCAAAGCTTTTTCTACTTTGGAAAGAGAACTTATGACGAAATTCAGAAAAGATTAACGGTACCTTTAGCTATCAAATTTCATCATAGCAATATAGATTTATTTATGATCGAACTGCTAGTTAAAGATTATCAAATTGAATTATGTAAGGGAGAATAAAATTCCATAATTTAGCTAAAATGCAATTTTTATTTTTTAATTTCGCCATCCGCTGCTAGGTTATTCATCGATTTGGCTAGGACTCGCAGCTGTGGCGAACTTAGGTAAGGTTCATACGCTGGATATGGCACAGGCAAAAGTTAATATGGCTAGACAAAACATTCTAGAGGCAGGATTAGATAATGTGATAAGTGTTTATCATATGAATGCTTTAGAATTCTTTGAGGTGAATGATCGACGTTATGATTTTGTTTTTCTAGATGCAGATAAATCAAACTACAAGAGATACTTTGACTAAAAGATTTGAGGCTGGTGAATTCAATTCTATTTGGAAAAGCACAAATCAGTATTTTTGAAGCTAAAAGGCATAAAAAATTGTTAAATCATGGATTGATTGCTTATTGTCATCAACCTAAAAAACTAAACCTTCATCTAGACTGACTTTTACCATATCTAGACCGTTAGGGGTATATATTTCCAGATATGGGTAGAAATTAAAGAACAGTTACTAGTCCCAATCTGCTTAACCCAAACTCAGGTTAAACTAATCCAAATCTTTCTTGAAGAAAGTAAGCACTCAACATCTTCATCAAAACTACATCCAAAGAAGAGCGCTTGCTTTCATCCATTTTTGGTAATTGGTCAAGCAAATGAATTACCGCTGCTTGATTATAGAAAGGTACGCTAGACATCAGCGAACTTCGTAAAGTATCTTGGACAAGTTCTTGTAATGGTTCATTTAGCTTGAAAGTCGATGGGGGAGAAATAAATGGATGTTTTGGTCGTTTATAGATTGTCTCCGTTATAAATGGTTTTGCAGCTTCTCTAAGGATATATTTTTCCGTAAGACCACGAATTTTTAGTGCAACAGGCATATTACAAACTAATTCCACAACTTTGTGGTCTAAAAACGATAACCTTCCTTCAATGGAGTGTGCCATCTCCATACCATCGGCTAAGATTCGCAAAATGTGACTAGGGAGTAAGGTTTTACACCACAAATAAAGAGATTGGTGAACGGGTTCTCTATTAAAAAGTTGTCCTTGTACATCTATTTGATTAAAAAAGATACGATATACATTCTTTTGGGCAAATGACGCAATAAAAGAAGGTGAATACAAAGGAAGAGATGTGAGATATCCTCCAGCAAAAGCTTGCATCCAAGATGGAACAAAGCCTAACAAACACTCAACAGTATTGAAAAGTTGATTTGAGTTATTATCTGCCATTAAGAAACCCGCTGAAGCCTTATTATTCTGCTTTAAATCTTCTAGTAAAATTTTTACCTTTTCTTTGCCATGTTCTTGTTGATTGTAGAGCAACATATCTTGGCGAAAATGAACATAGCCGCCAAATATTTCATCTGAACCTTCCCCCGTAAGGACAACTTTATAACCTGCATTTGAAGCGGATTTATTTAATAGATAATGAGCAATAAAACTGCCATCAATAGCTAGTCTTTCACCATACCAAATTGAATCGGCAAAATGTTCAGCTAAGTCAGATTGAGTAATGGGAATAACATCTAAATTCGCACCAGTATATGCTGCTGCTTCACGAGCAAAAGATTCTTCGTTATAAGCTTCATCATCAAAAGCGACAGTAAATGCTTGAACTGGTTGAACACTATGTTTTGTTGCTAATCCTAAAATTGTAGACGAATCAAGACCACCACTAAGATAACAAGCAACTGGTACATCAGCCCTCAAGCGAAGTTTAACAGCTTCATCTAATGTATAGCGAAGCTGCTCAATATAATCGGATGGAGTTGGACTATTTTGTGATAAAGAATCATCAATTCGCGGATAATCAAAATCCCAATAACGTTGCAGTTTTATTCCAGAGCGAGATGCGATGAAAAAATGACCAGGAGGTACTTGATAAATATTAGCAAATAGAGTCCGATCTGGAGCTAAAATACCCCATTCATTTTGCCAAAATCCTTCATAATCCCAAGACGCTGGAATTCCCATAGCTAATAAAGCTTTGATTTCTGAGGCAATATAAAGAGTATTTTGATAATTACTATAGTAAAGGGGTTTTATGCCAAAACGGTCTCGCGCTGCAAAAAGTAATTCATTACGTTCGTCCCAAAGAACAAAAGCAAATTCACCTCTGAGATGATGTAGGCATTGTGTTCCAAACTCGTTGTATAAATGAAGAGCTATCTCACTATCGGAATTAGTTTTTAATTTATATCCCCATCGTTGCAAATCACCTTGTATACGCTCAAAATCATAAAACTCTCCATTAACAATTATATGTAAAGTTTTATCTTGGTTAGCAATCGGCTGTTCACCACCATCAATATCGATAATACTAAGTCTTCTATGCCCTAAACCAACTTGGTGTTCAGGAGAAATCCAAAACCCAAACCCATCTGGACCTCGATGTTTTAAGGAATCCATGCCTTTTTTCAAAGAGGATTCTGCAATTTGCTCGTGCGTTGAAAACAATGCCACTATGCCACACATAAAAAAATAGCTTTCTTACTTTTGGGAAATATTTCATAAGTAAGTATATATAAGAATTTACGCAAAAGTCACAAGCAATGGCACCCGAAGCGTATCGAGCGGAAAAAAATAAAATCTTCTCACTCTCTGGGTTTACTACCGTATCCCTGAAGCTTGATATACCGTAATTGAAGACGCACTCTCTAGCTGTTTTGGAATACTTTGCCAAAATTCTAGACCAGCTTTTAATCGTTCTAAGTCTTTTCCCAGTTTTCGGGTCATTTGTATGACAGTCGGCTCTATAGTAGAGTTAATATACTCTACCCACTCATGTAATTCTTGACTGCCGGAACTGCCAAAGTGATGAAATGTCCTTGGTGTATTGGTAACTTCCCGAAAACCTGCTGAAATTAAAAGTTGTCCGAGAATTCTTCCTATATAGGGATTACCATTAGCATGTAACAATAATTCACACAAGGAATCCCATAAATATTCAAAATCAGGTGATTCAGGCCAAACAAGCTTAGTTTTGTAGTCAGCTTCAATTAGATGAATTTTACCACCTGGTTTAAGTACACGATAAGCTTCCTCTAGAATTCTTTTTGGATCTGAAACATGCTCCAAGAACCAGACTGCATAGATACAATCAAAAGTTGCATCATCCCAAGGAAGCTGAACCGCATCACCTACACGTAGGTCTATATTATTAAAACCAAGAGTATCCAAATATTTGTAAGCATAATCAATTTGAATAGGCTCTATATCAATTCCAGCTACTTTCAAATTTGGAAAAGCTTCTAAAATTACTCCTAGAACAGCTCCGACACCGCAACCAATTTCTAGCAAATGCTCACCAGGACTCAAGTAAAAATCGCGAAGCAACAATTTTTCTCGCCAATATTTAGCTTGTTTAATTAGACGTTGTTGCTCTTGGATTGTATAACCATGTATGTACTCGGACAAACTAAACCTCCCAAATTATTCATTTGAAATGCTACTAATATGTAGATATAAACTAAATTTAAGTCCGTAGAAAACCATTATCATGGTTGACTAAACTTGGAATTCAAATTTAGACACTGGTTAAATATAAAAAATAGCCATTACTTGGAAGGGGCACACTTTGATTTTTGATTAATAAAGTGTGCCAAAAATAGTTTAATTACTTAGTTATTTTTTAGATGTTTCTAACAAGGCATGTCTTAATTTATCGGCTGAATCTTCCATTTCTACTAGTGATTCAATCGCTGTAACTTCAGTCAATGAAATTCCTAAAACTTGAGCAGCTTTATCAACAACTGCCTTTTCTTTTTCATGATATTCCTTGTCAGCTCGGCACATCTTAATAGCTTGATACAAGATAGCCTTGGGTGAATTCATGGGAAAATCAAAATTAATTTTACCCAATAATTCCTCTATGTTAGCATTCTTCCAATCCAGATTTTTGACAGTAGAAATATATTCTTCAGTACATCCCAATAATACCATTTCATTAATGTACCAATTTAATTCTGCCTCTGCAAGTTCGCCGTCTGCACCTGCAATTGCTAGTAATACATGGCTATAATTAATTCCAGAATCAAAATCAACAAGCGCATCAATATTGTATTTGATTTTTGAATAGGTTGAGGGTTGTATTGTTTTAGCGCTACTCATCTTTTTTCCTTAATTTATCAGGTACTAGGCAATGACGCTGAGATGCGATTTTGATTGTCAATTATTTGAGCTAATTCTCAAAAAGTAAAACCAAAATCAGCAATTTGTGATTCATGTTACATAGTAATTGCTGATTGTGCAAGTTTTTTAGCCTACAGATGCATTCTGTAGACTTTTTCAGCAAACCCTAGCTAGACAAAATTTAAGTTTTTCAGCTAACACCTGAACGTGAGGTTCACCAAGCATGGTAGTATGGTTTCCTCGAACTTCATCAACCTCCACGGGTTGGCTAGAAAACTGATTCCATCCCCAAGTTGGATCTGTGGGAATTTCACCAAGCATTCCCAATGTATCCTGATAAACTTCACTTGTACGGAACAGGGTAATCCGACCTTGATAACCTCTTTGTGGGAGATAACTCATAAAAGCTAATTCGTCAGCTTTAATAGTTTTAACAATCCCACGCACTCGTTCAATTCCTGAATTAGGTGGCAACAGATTGACGGTTTCCATCTGCTGTTTGAGATGGTTTAATTGCGCTAATGGAGTTAGAGGTTTGAGGGTTTCATAGTCAATGCCGAGATTTTTCCCAGATAACATTTCCAGGATATGGGCAATATTAGTCAACCATCGGGCATCATCCCAATCTAGCTGTTTTGGGGTGCTACCAGGAAGTCGGGCGGGAAGGTCAAATAGGGCGAGTAGGGCAACCGTTTCTCCTTGTTTTTGTAGCTGTTGTGCTATTTCAAAGGCAACCAGAACCCCAAAGGAATGACCACCGAGGAAGTAGGGACTAGAGGGTTGAAGGGATTGGATGGCTTGGAGGTAGTAAACGGCTACCTCTTCAACAGTACTAAAGGGTTCCGACACTCCATCTAAGCTGGGGGGCTGTAAGGCGTAAAAAGGTTGGTCATTTCCCAGATGATGGGCGAGTTGGTGGAAGTAGACCACATTGCCACCGGAACCAGGCATACAGAAGAACGGTGGGTGGTTTCCTTGGGGTTGAATGGCAACTAAGCCAGACCAAGAGTGAGTATCAGTGTTTTGGTGCAGTAGAATAGCTAATTGTTCTATGGTAGCACCTTGGAAAAGGGCAGCTAAAGATAGATTTTTGCCAAATTGTTGCTCAATTTCAGCCATGAGACGCACTGCTAACAGAGAATGACCACCCAAGTCAAAGAAATTATCTTGGACTCCGATGGGAGAAACACCAAGAATCTTTGACCAAATTTGGGCTAGTTGCAGTTCCACCGAGTCCCGGGGAGCAACAAAACTGGTTTCCCGAACCAAACTTGAAGCATCGGGGACAGGTAAGCCACGACGGTTGACTTTGCCGTTAGGAGTTAGGGGCATTGCTTCGAGAAGGACAAAAGCACCAGGAATCATGTACTCGGGTAGCTTAGTCTTGAGGAAAGAACGCAAATCATTGATTGTGTTTTTTGCGTCATTAGTAGTTAAATAAGCAACCAGGCGTTTGTCTCCTGGAAT
>JASJCJ010000249.1 GCA_030066045.1 Calothrix sp. MO_167.B12 | reverse complement strand
ACGCATTCTGTACCAATTTTTGAAACGGGGGAATCCCATTCCCTTACGTTTCATGTCAATAAATGCTGTCTCCAGTTTCCTTAATACCTGTTGTAGTACTTGAGCATTAACAGTTGTCAGTTCTGGATACTGTTTTTTGGCTTGGGTGAGAGATTTAGCTTGCCTGTTGTAGTTTGGGTAAGGTGCCTCTACACCAATGATGTACTCGGAGGCTATTGAACAAGCGTTAACAGGTGACTTTCGAGAATTAATCCAATCCTTGCGTTCACACAAAGCAAAATTCCAAACCTTGCGGCATATATCTAATGTATGTTCGATTACTTTAATTTGCTCTTGTGTAGGATTGGCTTTATATTCGTAAGTTAAAGTTAACACCGTTTATCACCTCCTACAAAATCATACCATATTTTGTAGTCAATGTTTACGTAAAATAGAAACAAAGGGCTTTAGCCCTTTGAGTCGGGTTTCATCCCCTCGATAAATCCTAGGGGTTCTCACCCTCCCATTATGTTTTGATAGTAATTGCGCTTTACCGCCAGTGTGATTATACCAGAAAACTTGGGGATAAATCCCCTTGAGTCGGGTTTCATCCCCTCGCGTGCATCGTAGGGGTTCTCATGCTCCCACCATGCCTTGATAGAATGCGATCACCTACGGTGGCTCCCCTTGGGAGCATCGCAATCTAGAATCACATTGCAGGAGATAATATTTATGAGTACAGATGCCAAAAACGTCTTGGGAGAAAAGCTAGGAGTCTGCTGTACATCACCCATGACGGGTTTTTATCGCAATGGCTGTTGTGAAACCGGACCTGAAGATATTGGTACTCACGTAGTTTGCGCCCAAGTTACCCAAGAGTTTCTCACATATACTAAGTCTCAAGGTAATGATTTGAGCACCCCAGTTCCCATGTATGACTTTCCTGGCTTAAAACCAGGAGATAAATGGTGCTTGTGCGCTTCTCGATGGCAGCAAGCATGGCAAGATGGTATGGCACCACCTGTGGTTTTGTCTGCTACCCATGAGGCTGCTTTGAAATCTGTTCCCCTGGAAGTTTTGCAGGAGTATGCTGTTGAAGAGTGAGTTCGCAGTGAAGGAGTGAAGGAGTGAAAGAGGGAAGGAGGGAAGGAGTGAAGGAGTGAAGGAAGGGGACAAATTTTTTCTCATCACCCCATCAACCATCAACCATCAACCATCAACTAACAACTAACATCTCATCACCCTTTCCCCAAGTTGGCAAAATCAAACAACTGAGTATCTGCAAGGTGGGAGGGGGTAACATTTTGTAAGCTACGAAACAAACTGTCAATTCTACCGGGAGATTCCTTTTCCCACCCTTGCAACATTTGCTTAATCTGTGCCCGCTGCAAATTCTCCTGAGAGCCACAAAGATTGCAAGGAATGATGGGAAATTGTCTCATATCTGCATAACGCTGGATGTCATGTTCGGGACAATAAGCCAAGGGTCGAATAACTATATGCTGTTCATCATCATTCAATAACTTGGGAGGCATGGCTTTGAGTTTACCGCCATGAAACATATTTAAAAATAGGGTTTCTACCATATCATCCCGGTGATGACCTAAAGCTATTTTAGTTGCACCTTCTTCTTTCGCCACCCGGTAAAGAATACCACGGCGTAAACGGGAGCATAAACCACACATGGTCTTCCCCTCCGGAATAACATTTTTGACAATACTGTAAGTATCTTCCTCTACTATCCGGTAAGGAACTCCCAGGGATTCTAAATACTCCGGTAGCACTGTTTCGGGAAAATCTGGCTGTTTTTGGTCTAAATTAACTGCTAAGATATCAAAGTTAATGGGAGCGCGACGTTGTAAGCTCAATAACATATCGAGCATGGTGTAAGAATCTTTACCACCTGAAAGACAAACCATGACGCGATCGCTATCTTCAATCATATTGTAATCGCGGATTGCCCTTCCTACCAAACTACGCAGTCTTTCTTCTAGTTTCTTGAAGGACTTAGAAGGAAGTGCTTTCGTCGCTTCCATGACATTTCTCCCCAGTTTTACGATGTTTATTGTAGTGTTTTCTTCTGTTAAACCTCAACACACATCTTGCGCGCTTCGTATTAATACTGATTTTTGATGTTATTAATAAACATATATTTTTATCAACAACAGGAAATCTCAGGGTTTTTAGCCTGCTCCCGGCAGGCTTTGATTGTATAGCCGAGGCAGTTGCGGTGGTGAGGTAGTGTGGTCTTGGGGGTTTCCCCCATGAACAACTACCGAAAGGGTTCCCCGGCATAAGCAAACTGCCGTTCACACTTCTAGGGTGCAGGTGCAAGATATAAGTCAAGAAATGACATCTTGATCTAGCCAATTGCCATGTTATTAATGGAAGTTTTGAGTAATACTAAACATCCCTCTTGTGTTTCTGGTTGATGTATGGTATTGGAAAAGGAGTAAATGCGATCGCCTGTTGTATACAATTTCCCATCAATGGTTAAATCCCCTTCTAGTACTACTATTTCCTCATTACCCATATGTCCGTGTTTGGGGAAAATAACATTAGCTGCACAACGTAAAAAACAACTAATTTCCCCCTTTTCTTCATCTACGTTGAGGATACCTCGCATCACCCCAGCAATGGAATAAGGTTTCCAAGTTACTTGAGTTGCTTGCTCTTTTAAGGCTTCAATGGAGGGTTCGCTGTTAATACGTTGGAATAAACGCTGTTTGAGATCCACTGCCATAGTCACATCAGGAATACTATAAGCGATCGCACCCACAGCATTACGAAATTCTACTAATTCTATTTCTAATTCTGGGGAATTTAATACCGCTTGTTCAACTACATCACAATCTGGCTCATCGAGGATATCGAGAGCATACAAAGCTGCTAATTCAGAAAAATTTTCAGGTTTCATTTTTTTACTTTTCTTAATAAATCTATGCTATGGCACTACGCAATTAGGTTAGGACATTGTTAAATACAGCAAATCTATGAACAGTAAACTTATTACTTATTACTTATTACTTGCGCGTAGCGCTATAAATCATCACAATCAAAATGACTGAGAGCACCCCGAAGTTTGTTCAATGCTAAACGAATTCGAGTTTTAATAGTTCCTATGGCTACACCTGTTTGAGTGGCAATTTCGTTATGGGTAAATCCTTTAAAATAAGCTAATTCAATTACTTGTCGCTGTTCTGGCGGTAATTGTTGCATAGCCGTAACTATCAACCGACGACGTTCCATTACCACTACATTTTCCTCAGGATTTTTAGTTGGGGCTTGGGTGTCTATATTTACAGCATCTAAAGACACTGTATTTTTCTGCGCCATGCGTTGTTTAACCCTCAGTCTATCCAAAGCGCGACTGCGAATTTGCATGAATAGCCAAGCATCAACTCGGGCTTTTTGCGGATTGTAACGCCCTGCGGTTCGCCACACCTGCTGAAAAACATCCAGCACTGCTTCTTCTGTTTCTTCTTGTGTACCTAAAATTTTAAAAGCGACAGCATATAGTATACGGGCATAGCGATCATAAAGTTCAGCGAGAGCTGTTTGGTCTTGTTGGGCGATTTTTGTAACAAGGGCTATTTCATCAATATTTGATTGTGCGGTCATTTAGTGCTGGGATGTGGCAAAGCCGGAAATTTATACTATCACTTTTATTTGACTACTCGCCCCGGCTTAAAGCACGGTGGATTCTAAGCTGATGTTGTTCCGCAGTCTTCAGACGTGCTACACAACGTGAAACACTTTTTCAGATTGCGAAATACATCATACTTAGCGGGGTTCGTCAAAGCCCCCTCAATTTTGCGTAATTGCCTTGATATGCTGGTTCTAGAATAAGGTGAATCAAAAATTACCTTTCTCAAAATATTACCAGGCGCATTTAAATCTGCATGGATAATTAGACCATCTTTGGTTCTGTATAAATCCCGATTTGTTCTTTTTCCGCTTGGCTTCCAGCTACTGGGTTTTGCACCATATTTTGGTAAGCGATCGCGATCAATGAAAGACGCTTTAGATGTATACTCTTCAGAGGTTAGGTGAAATCTTATTCCATATTCAATACATAATTCTTGAAGCCTGTCTATTAGCCTTCTGGTAGGCATTGAGACAGTATCGTAATTATTTTTCCTCCCATTATTAATATTCTGTTTATTCCCTTCATTCCAGCCAAAGACTAGATTACCTATCCCATCCTTCAGACAAATGAGCTAATTGCCTCTTGAACATCCTTAAGGGTTTGCTGTGCTGACTGAGCAGCCATGATTTTGTAATGCTCAGAGGGCTTTAATAATTTATCAATCTCGTTGTAATTAGTTGCTGTTACCTGTCTGAGCTTCCAGCCACTTCTGTAATCATCCCCTGCCCAATAAGTGGATATTGCCTTTTTTTGTGCTAATTTCTTGTAATGGGCTTGCTTAAACTGGTACAGACCGGAGTTATAGAGTGAATTAGAGGCTTTACATTGCACCTCCCAATAATTTAACTCTTCGGTTGTGAATTTCGCTCGTGTTGGAATTGTCCTGTAAATCTTGACTCACCTCCTTTCCTTTGTTAATCTATGCTTAGTATAGACGCTTAAGCTAATTATGTCAAGTAGAAAAAGTATAAAAGGTACAAAAAATACCCCGTTTATGTATGAGGAGGTAAAAGCGAGGCACAGTATATATTTAACTCCTAGTTCGTGGGAGTGGTTGCAGGAAAGGGCGAAGGCGGAAGGTACTAGCGCGAGTGAATTGATCGAGCAATGGATAAGAGATACAAAAGGTTAAAACCTTTCGCATCCGTTTCATCCCCTGGCTAAAAGCTCAGGGGTTCTCACGTCCCGTTTAGCTTTTGATAGCATTTGCGAGGGAAATCAAAAAAATTTTTCCATCTAGAGATCCAAATTCAAAACATCGACGTATACCTATATTGAAAGGCTATTTTGCGGGTTATGAGTCCTTTGATAAGTCGGGGATCTGTTACCCCTGATAGATTTTCTGTCTCATGCAATTGAAATTTGAGTAAATACCAATATGACACACACAACACATACATCTCCCAAATTTTGGCACTCTGGAAACTTAAAGAACATGGATCTGAAAAAAATTATCGGAGCCAGCGTACTAGCCTTGGGTTTAGCTGTGGGTACAGCCGCAGTCATTCCCACATATGTTAATGCTTCCGACCATGATGATGGGGAGGTGGATATCAAAGGTCGTAACCTCAATCTAACAGATTTATATGTATTTCGGGAACAAGATCAAAATCCCAGTGCTAATGGAAATGACTTGATATTCGTCATGAATACCAATCCGCGATCGCTTGCTCGCCAACAATACTATTTTAGTAGTAATGCTCTATATGAGTTCAAAATTAGCCGGGTTGCGAATAAAGATGCAACTCCCACAGGTAAAGAAGATATAATTTTAAGATTTAAATTTAGCCGCCCCAACAGTCAAGGGGAGCAGCAATTCAGACTAATTGCGATCGCTAATGGTAGAAGAATTGGTTCTGATATCGGTACGACTACTCCCTTAAGTGCAGAAAATAACCCCAATATTAATGAATTAAATTTAGGTAATTCTCGAGTTACTGCATTCGCAGGACTGCGGGAAGACCCCTTCTTTTTCGATGTGGAACAATTCTTCCGGGTTCGAGCAGGAGCTTTAGGCATAGGACCACAAGTTGGTTTTCGTTCCCCCGACCAAGCCCTTGACTTTGCCAAAGGATACAATGTCAATACTATCGTTGTCAGAGTCCCTCGGTCTTTATTACAAGGACATACTAAAGCCACAACCTTCGATGTTTGGGAAACTATTTCCTTCAAAAACCACCGTACTCGCCGATTTCAACAGGTTGAACGTCTCGCACGACCAGGTATTAATGAAGGCTTAATTGTAACTAACGATTTTCTGAACGCTTTTAATAGTATCCCCCCTTCCGCTGACTTAAGTCGTGCTGCTGCACCTGTGGGAGCAGAAGCAAAAAGAACTCTCCTCGCTCTGGGGAATGATGATGCAAGGGCTAATGCACTTCTAGGTGCATTCCTCCCCGATGTGATGCGAATTGACACCACCCAGGAAAGTGGATATGGTAAAGCCCTCAATGCTAAAGGTAGTCCCATTACCGGACGTTTACTTAAAGATGATGTAATTGATACAACTTTAAGTGTACTTACTAACGGTGCAGTTACCACCGATAATGTTTCCTATGAAGGTACTCCCGATAACCCAGCCCAGGGTCATAAACCCTTAGAAGTGCAATTTCCTTACTTAGCACTACCTAATTAGAGGAGTGGGGGAATGAGGAAACTTCTTTTGTCCCCCGCTCCCCTTGTCCCTTCTACTCCCTCTACTCCCTGTATGAAGTAGTTCAAAAATTAAGGAAATAACGGTGATGATTAAGGCAATTGATACACAAAAACTCAACATATCTCCAACAAAAACTGTACTTGTAATTACAACTTCCATCGCAATTACCACAGCATTAACAATCTCATATTTTCTCCAATCCCAATCTTTCCGACTCCCAGCACCTTATCGTTACTCCCTTTCTCGTTCCTCACCAGGAACAAACAATCGCCGAGCTATTATCCAAAAAGAAATTAGCTTTTACCAACAAAAAGTCCGCCAAAATCCTCAAAGTGGCTTAAACTTCACTTTCCTAGCCCAAAATTATCTGAAAATGGCAAAGGCGACTGGAGAAAGTGATTGGTATTTGCTAGCAGAACAAGCAGCTAAACGTTCTCTTTCTAATCTTCCCTTTAACAATCAAGGTGCGGTAATAGTTTTAGCACATATCGCCCAAGCCAGACATGATTTTCAACAAGCCATAGACTTATCCCAACAAGTCTTAAAAATTAAGCCCAGTGACGAAAATGCCCTCGCTATCTTAGCAACATCCAACTTAGCAATGGGTAAATTACAAGAGGCAAAAACCGCTACTGATAAACTTGTCAACAAAATTCCCACCCAAGGCAACTTAACCTTACAAGCTTTAGTTCTCACAGCACAAGGACAAGAACAAGCAGCAATTGATACTTTTAAATTCGCCCTTGCTGCGGAAGAAGCCGGAGAAAGGGGTAGTTCTGCATATACACGGGTAATGCTTGGTCAGTTTCACTACAAACGAGGTCAGCTAAAACTAGCAGAAAAATTATACCAAGAATCCTTACGTATTATACCTAGGTATTCCTTAGCACTATTACACTTGGCAGAACTAAGAACCAGACAAGGAGAATATCAAGCAGCAGAGAGTTTATATGCTCAAGTCTTACCAAACTCCCAGAAATCATCCACAACTTACGATCATACTGTTTTACGAGGTCAAGCCAAACTCAAACGGCTACAAGGGGAACAACAACAAGCGAGCAAATTATTAACTCAAGCCGAAACCTTACTCAGACAAGAACATGCTACCGGACATGATAACGGTTCCTTTGGGCATCGACGGGAGTTAGCTTGGTTGTTATTGGAAAAGAAGAACCCTCAAGATACTGCTGAAGCCTTATCCTTGATGCAAGCAGAAATCAAAATTCGTCGGGATGCTCAAACCCTAGATACCCTTGCTTGGGCATTATACGAATCTGGACGCATGGAATCAGCTCAACAAGTCATCCAAGCAGCTTTAAAACTAGGTACAAAAGATGCTGCTATATTTTACCGCGCAGGTGCGATCGCAAAAGCATCATATAACAACCAACAAGCTTTAAATTACCAAAAATTATCCCAGCAAGTCGATCCCACCTTCGACAAACAAGCGCGACTTGCATTGGGAATGGGATTAGAGAATTTTGAATTTTAGATTTGGGATTAAACAATGAAAAATCTATGGCGTAAGTACTATCTGAGTATAATTTTATTCTTTTTTGCACTACTACTATCAATTGTTATTAGCACCCCTAGTTCCGCACATTGGGCAGATTTGTCGGTTGCAGAAATTATCATAGGTGATAAACAAACCGCAATTACACTGACTTTTCCTACTCATTTAGTAGCTTTTAGTGATGATAACCAAGATGGACAACTTTCCCAGGCAGAAACTATAAACCATAAAACTGAACTCGAACAATTTTTAGGAGAAAAAGTCCGCCTCACCAATAGTAAAGGACAAAAAGGAGTACTAAAAGTTGCATCATCTCAAAATCTACCAGCAAATATCCAAACTAACACGAATACCCATACCAATTTGGAACTGACTTACACGTGGTTACAGCCAGTTGTGGGACTTAAAATTAATTATGGTTTATTTGCACCTAATGTATCTACAGCCCGTTGTCTAGCTACAGTAATTCAAGGGGAGCGAATTCAAAATTTAGTGTTCACACCACAGCAAAGGGAGTTTGGTTTAATTCATTAGTTTATTTTTGATAGTTTATTGTAGTGCGGGCATCTTGCCCGCTTTCTTCTTATAGCAGGTAGCGAGACGCTCCCACTACAATTGTTTTACCCCGCAGAATTACAGCGATTTTCAGGTAAATAGACCACACCGTAGGGGTTTAGCAGTGCTAAACCCCTACATGAAGATGTGGTTCAAATAGATGAAAACTGCTGTAATTTGGTGGAACACTATAGGAATCCGGTTTGATTATTGAACGAAATTAGGTGTTTGTAGCGTGGGTTAGGGTAAACCCGTAATACACCATTCATCTTGGCTTTGGTGCGTTGCGCTGCGCGACAACACAACGCCAGTCGCCTTATGTCGGGAAACCCGCCAACAGCACTGACTCCCCTACGTATTTTTTCAGAAATCAAATATGCTTCCTAAGCATTGGTTTAATCGCGCGCAATCGCCTAATAACAGGTAACGTCATTGGCTGAAATGCTAATTAAAACGTACTTGCCCGATGCCTGATTGTTTTGCTGAAATATCCATTCTGCCCGTGTCGCATTTCCACCCCGATATAAAGGGCAACCATATGACCCATTTGTGTATTTAGGGTTTCTTGCTGCCCAGATAAATCAGATAGCACTTGGTGTTTCTAGCATTATTCTGCCGTTGCGTCATCCTGCCCATGTAGCAAAAGCGGCAGCTAGCGTTGATGTTTTATCGGATGGTCGTTTGATATTAGGCGTGGCATCAGGGGATCGTCCAGAAGAATATCCTGCACTGAATCTGCCTTACGACAATCGTGGCGAACGATTTCGTGAAAGTTATAACTACATACGCCAAATGATTGGTGGTTATCCAGCTTTTGAGAATCACTACGGCAGGTTACGTGGCAATATGGATATGCTGCCGAAACCTGCATCAAGTAGAGTGCCGCTACTAATTACAGGTGGCAGCCAGCAATCACCGGAATGGATCAAACAGCACGGTGATGGCTGGATGATCTATCCACGAGATACAGTGGCGCAATCTAAGATCATTAGCAAATGGCGAAAGCAAATAAAAGAAAGCGGCAGAGCACCAAAGCCATTAATGGAGCCACTCTATGTGGATTTGATTGACGACCCTGATATGCCACCACAGCCCATTCATTTAGGTTTGCGGTTAGGGGTTAAGCACTTAAACAACTATCTGCAATCTCGCAAAGAAATCGGTGTGAATCACATCGCGATTAATTTACGTTTTAACAAAGCAGACATTGAAACAACCATAAAACGTATGGCGGACAAAGTACTGCCAGAATTTCATGAATAAGGAGAAAAGTAATGCCCAAAACAATTTTGATTACAGGTGCTACTGATGGCATTGGCTTTGAAACCGCCAGAATGCTAGTTGAACAAGGACATCAGGTCTTGCTACATGGCCGCAATCAAGAAAAATTGCAGAAGGTTACACTAGAGCTTTCAGCATTAGGAAATGTGGAAAGCTATGTGGCCGATTTATCAGATATAAATGCCGTGAAGTCATTGGTCAAGGCAGTAACAGAAAAATACCAATCCCTTGATGTGCTGATTAATAATGCAGGCGTGCTTCGAGTGCCAAATACTATGACAGCAGATGGATTCGACTTACGCTTTGTTGTCAATACCATCGCCCCCTACCTGCTAACAAAAAAGCTGTTGCCGCTATTAGGTAATCATGGGCGGGTGGTCAATTTATCTTCTGCCGCGCAAGCACCCGTTGATCTTCAAGCATTAGCTGGTAAAGGTGGTGAGATGGAGGCAATGAATGCTTACTCTCAAAGTAAATTAGCTATTACCATGTGGTCGCGCGCAATGGCGGATTCACTTGGCAGTAACGGGCCGATGATCGTTGCTGTCAATCCTGGTTCATTATTGGCAAGCAAGATGGTTAAGGAAGGCTTTGGCGTTGCAGGTAAAGATATTCGTATTGGCGCAGATATTCTTGTTTGTGCAGCTTTGTCGAATGAATTTGCTGATGCTTCGGGTAAATATTTTGATAATGACTCTGGTCGCTTTTCCAATCCGCACCCTGATGCTAATAATTCAGAAAAAATTGCTGAAGTAACAAGGGTAATAGAAGAAATATTAACTAGCTATGAATAAGGTTCTTAGCCACCAATTGGCAGCCATCAAATCGCAGATTTTGATGGGGGACTGTTGACCCTTGGGGCTTACCGCCCCGTGTCCGGGGCTTGGGACACACCGGACGCGGAGCGGGATGTGTCCCCGCTTACAGCGATTTTCAGGTAAATAGACCACACCGTAGGGGTTTAGCATTGCTAAACCCCTACATGAAGATGTGGTTCAAATAGATGAAAACTGCTGTAAGCGCGTCATCCGGTTAACTTTGTGCATCCGGCTAAGTAATGAGAAAAGTTGAGAAAAAAGCCTCAACCGCGCAATTTTGGTACACAGCATTACCGACCACAACCCTTGCCCCACAAGCATCTTTCAATTTCCAATAATTAAAAATTAGAATTGTAGACAAATCTTACCAAAATGTGCCCCACTCTCCATATATGCTAAAGCTTCCGGAGCTTGCTCAAAGGGAAATACACGGTCAATAATTGGTTGCATTTGATGTAAGGATATCGCCCGATTCATATCCTCAAACATTTCCCGACTACCAACATAAATCCCTTGAATATGAATGCCCTTTTGCAGAATTGTGACTGTACTAATATCTGCACTCAATCCACTCAGTACGCCAATTAAGCTAATATGACCCCCATAACTCAGCGATCGCAGGGATTTATTCAAGGTATTTGCACCACCAACCTCAATTACCCGATCCACCCCTTTTCTCTCTGTAATTTCCCATACTTTTTCATCCCAATTGGGTATTTTTTTATAGTTAATACCATCTGAAGCGCCCAGTTGGATTAATTTATCTAGCTTCTTGTCGCTGCTAGAAGTAGCAATTACCCTTACCCCCATCATCCTGGCAAATTGTAGAGCAAACAAAGAAACTCCACCAGTTCCTAAAATTAATATGGTATCCCCTGGTTGTAACTTACCTACCGTTGTTAAAGCATTCCAGGCAGTGACAGCAGCACAGGGGAGAGTGGCAGCTGATTCATGGGACAGGTGTGCTGGTACTTTTACCACTCCATCTTCATCCAGGGTGACATATTCAGCCAACATCCCATCAATTGCACCGCCCAATGCAGATTGAGGATGATTTGCCTGGAATCTCCCTGATAACCAGGATTGCATAAAAATGCCCGCCACGCGATCGCCTATTTGAACTTTGGTTACTCCCTCTCCTACAGCTACCACTTCCCCCACCCCATCGGAAAAAGGGACAAAGGGAAATCTCTGTTTAGAGCCATATGCACCTTTGACGGCGAGTAAATCCCGATAATTAATGGAAACTGCACCCATTTTCAGTAATACCTGTTTCACCCCTGGCTGGGGTTGGGGTTTATCTACTAGGGTTAATGCATCTAAACCCCCTGGAGATTGAACTTGCCAAACTTTCATGCTTATCTTCTTATTTGTATCCCACATCCAATTTTAAGGGCTGGATAACATTCTGTATCAGGCCGCGCTTTATTTCCCCAAATCCCAAACTAAGCTTAAAGACAAGGTTAAAGAAGTTAAAAAAGCGATCGCAACAGAAGCACCTTGGTAAGTTATACCAATTCAAATAATGTTTGCGACACATAAATTAAATTACTCGTAGGGGTTTAGCAGTAGGGGTTTAGCACTGCTAAACCCCTACCCATCTGTCGCATTCTTTTTTCAAATTGGTATTATCACATATCTTGCACCTTCTCAATAAGAGTAAGGTGGGCAGTGCCCACCCTACGCTAAATCAAGGGTTTCAGGCTCTAATTTTCTCAATAATCTTGTGGTGCAAGATGTGAATT
>JASJCJ010000248.1 GCA_030066045.1 Calothrix sp. MO_167.B12 | reverse complement strand
CTCTTCCCGCAAACCCCCTAAATTCAACAAAGTATAACCACAATCCAGCCAAGCTTCCTCCCGACGACTGGTAATCAACACCCAATTTTTCCCACGGGGAATGAACCCTTATTGACTGGGGAAGAGAGAAAGGAACTCAAAGGGTTTCTCAAAGCATTGCGGGGTGGGAAAAATTGGGTGTTGATTACCAGTCGTCGGGAGGAAGCTTGGCTGGATTGTGGTTATACTTTGTTGAATTTAGGGGGTTTGCGGGAAGAGGAAGTAGAGGAGTTAGCGGGGAAGATATTGCAAACTGCGGGGGTAGATAAAGGGAAGTTACCGCAAGAGTATTTGGAGTTGTTGAAACTGTTGGGGGGACATCCCTTGTCATTGCGGGTGGTGTTACCGCACCTGAAGACGCAGACACCGTTACAGTTAATTGAGGCTTTGCGTCAGGGGTTGGATACTTTTGCGGGGGAGGAAGAGGAAGGAAGGGATAAGTCGTTGACGGTGTCGTTGGATTATTCTTTTAGTAAGTTGTCGGAGAAGGCGAGGAAGCATTTGCCGTTTTTGGGGTTGTTTTCTGAGAGGGTAAATGTAGTTTGGTTATACACTTTGTCAGAAAGCCCTGATAATGAATTTGGACAAGCATATCAAGGGGTATTTGGGGAGAATTTGCAGAAAGATGATTGGTTAGCAATTCTCAATGAAGCCACAACAGCAAGTATTTTAGAACATTTGGGTAGCACTATATATAAAATTCATCCGGCTTTACCTTGGTTTTTGCGAAAACGGTTGAATCAAGAAGTGGTTGCGGATGCCCAACAAAGGATTACTGAACTCGAAAAAAAGTTGCTGATTGGCTACGCTTATCTGGCAGATGATTCCAATGAAAAACTCATCAACAATGCCGAATTAGCAAGCTTTATCCTGCGGGTGGAAGAACCAAACCTGTTGCAAAACCTCCGTCTTGCAGAACAACAACAGCGATGGACTCAAGCACAAGCAATTTTGCAAGCCTTGGGGAAGGTATATAAGAGATTAGGGCGTAAACCAGAGTTCAAAGCCTTGCAACAAAGGGCATTAAATCAAATTGGTATACAACTCAAAGAAGCAAAAGCCAAGGGTAAAGATGCTTTTTATTTCTGGATGTATCTGCGGTTTGAAGAAGCTACTGAAGCCCTGTTATGTGCTGATTTAGAAGCAGCAAGGGCAATTTATCAAGAAATTCTGGGTGAGTTGATCGGTTTCAATGATTCTTCGATGAATGACAAAATTGCTTCTGGTTATCACCAACTGGGTATGGTAGCTCAAAAACAACGACAATTTGAGCAAGCCCAGCAATATTACCTCAAGGCTTTGAAAATATTTGAAGGTACAGGGGATTTGTACCAAGCTGCAAATGACTATCACCAACTGGGCATGGTAGCCGAAGAACAACGGCAATTTGAGCAAGCCCAGCAATATTACCTCAAGGCTTTGAAAATATTTGAAGATGCAGGGGATTTGTACGCTGCTGCAAGCGACTATCACCAACTGGGTAGGGTAGCCTATCAACAACGGCAATTTGAGCAAGCTCAGCAATATCTCCTCAAGGCTTTGAAAATATTTGAAGATGCAGGGGATTTTTACAACGCTGCAGGTAACTATCACCAACTGGGTAAGGTAGCCTATCAACAACGGCAATTTGAGCAAGCACAGCAATATTACCTCAAAGCTTTGAAAATATATGAAGATGCAGGATATTTGCACGATGCTGCAAGTGATTATCACCAACTGGGTATAGTAGCTGAAGAAAAAAGGCAATTTGAGCAAGCCCAGCAATATTACCTCAAGGCTTTGAAAATATTTGAAAATGCAGGGAATTTGTACAACGCTGCAAGTGATTATCACCAACTGGGTAATGTAGCCTATCAGCAACGGCAGTTTGAGCAAGCCCAGCAATATTACCTCAAGGCTTTGAAAATATTTGAAGATGCAGGGGATTTTTACAACGCTGCAACTGTATATTACAGCCTAGGTAATGTAGCCTATCAACAACGGCAATTTGAGCAAGCACAGCAATATTACCTCAAGGCTTTGAAAATATATGAAAATGCAGGGAATTTGTACAACGCTGCAAGTGATTATCACCAACTGGGTAATGTAGCCTATCAGCAACGGCAGTTTGAGCAAGCACAGCAATATTACCTCAAGGCTTTGAAAATATATGAAAATGCAGGGGATTTTTACAACGCTGCAGGCGACTATCACCAACTGGGTATGGTAGCTTATGAACAACAGCAATTTGACGTAGCAATTAGTTATTATCAAAAAACCTTTGGTATTTATGAACAATTCCAAGATTGGTATTGGGTTTCACACATTTTGGTTCAATGGGGAAAAGTATTGGAAGCACAATCAAATTATCCTCAGGCTCTACGAATTTATATTCGTGGTTTAGCTATTGCTATTGAGCATCTTCAAAAATTTATTGGCACTTATATCTATCTTTTGGCACGGATGTTAGGATTTTTGGGGGAAAATGAATTTGAAGCCATTTGGCGCGAATTTACGGGTAGCGATTGTGCGGGTAAGGTGCGTGAGGCGATTTGGAAAGCGCGGGATGGGTTAAATGAGGAGGGTTAGGGGAGATTGATTGTATAATTGCTCAGGTATCCACCTTAGAACAAATTTAAAATTAATTTTCAGCCGATGGAATAGGTAATTTTATCAACTTTACAACACCTTCATCAATCACCTGTATTTGTAACTCATAACCTTTCATTAATAACATACCAATAAGTGGTTCACACTCAGCCTCATCAATTGGAATTGTTAAAAACTGTCCATCCCAAACTACTGTTGCTTCATATATATCAAAAATACTTTCCCTACCATCTGCCAATAATGCTCGTCCCCGTCTTTTCCAGTTAAGTTGTAGTTCAGTAATAAAATCTGGAGGTAAGCAAAGCCACCCATCGAAACCTGTATCTATCACTGCATCTGTTTTGTGTACATTTCCTTGTTTATCGCAAATTGCAATGGAAATAATTGGTTCGTAGTTGACATTAACTTTCCCTGTTATCATCTTGTTTTTGCCTTTTGAGTGCGACTTGCACCGAACCGACGAACATACCCAGAACCAACTTTGACAATCCAAATTTGTGCCCTTGGATAACCTTTCTCAAGACGAGTACAGACTGAAATCTCATCATTATCTATTTCCCATGCACCTGTAGTAATATCGATAGCGACTATCTTACCTTCACTATCTGGTTGAAGCTGTGGATAAATATCGCGTCTATAAATTTCATCACCCAGTCGTGCAAATTCTTCTTTACTGTATTGTGGTTTTAGGGCTGCCATAGTTTCCCTCTTGTTGGCTTTAATTATTTGATAACTAATATAGCGGTTTTGGCGTTGCTGATTACAAGGTGTGCTAACAGCCCCCCAACCCCCAATTCTGGGGGAGAAAGATAAGTTAAAGTCCCCCAATTTTGGGGGATTTAGGGGGATTTAGGGGGCTTGACTAAAACAAGAAAAATACATTCATACTTCAGTTCAGCAATTCCCGGTTTTTGCTTGAGTACAGTGCTGTTGAAATCTTGAATTAGAAAAGCCATCATTCCCAAAAAACGGATCCCTATTCTAGAAAAATATAATGATAAGGAGTAATGTTTAATTACATTTTCTGAGTGTCCTACAAATAAACAGGAACCATAATATGCAAGCTTACAAAGTCAAAGGCAAAATTGACGCAACAGGTAACTTAGTAGTTGCAGAACCAATCGACATCCCACCGGGAAATGTAGAGGTAATTATTTTACAGGTAGCTAATGAAGTAAACAGTCCCACAGAAACTCCTACCGCATCACAACCAGAAACACCTCAAAAGCGGGAATACAGAACTAAAGCATTTAAAGACTTGCTAGAAAATGCTCCTCCTGTACCACCTGATTTTGATCCAGAACAAGCAAAATGGGAGTATTTAAAGGAGAAACATAACCTGTGAAAACTCTGATAGATACTAATGTTATTTTGGACATTGCTCTTGTCAGAATGCCATTTTATGATGATAGCGACCAAGTTTTCTCATTTATTGAACAAGGGCAAATAGAAGGTTATGTTTCTGCATCTACTTTTAGTGACCTTTACTATCTCATACGTAAACAAAGAGGTCGAGATTGGGCATTAAATTTCTTAACCCGATTATCTTCTACTTGCCAAGTCGCTACAGTAAACCAAGCTATCATCTCAATGGCACTTACAATTAACTTCAAAGATTTTGAAGATGCTATTGTATATGGGGTTGCCCTATTGAATAATTTAGATGCAATTATTACTCGTAATCCTGGAGATTTCCCTGTGACAAGTCCGCGAATTCTGACTCCCCAACAGTTAATTCAAGAAATAATAAATCCTTAATAAATAATGTTTGTAATACATCCTATCGCAAGGGCGGGGAAACCCCACCTCTACGAATCAATGCATAAGGGCGGGGAAACCCCGCCCCTACGAATCAATTAAACCTCGTTTACTACTATTTTTAAGATACAAGGTTAGGTGTAATGCAGTGGAATTCAAAAATTATGTTGGGTTACGCTACGCTCCACCCAACCTACAGTCACTACAGTCACTACAGTCACATTTTTTTACTAAAAGATTTGCTGGGAAATACGCCACCTACATACATACACCACCAGATTTTGATCCGGATGGGGCGAGATGGGAAGCTTTAAAGGAGAAGCATAATTTATGAAAATTCTGATAGATATTAATGTTATTTTGGACATTGTTCATACCATTTTACTTTATTCGTTATGCAAATCATAAATTTGAGCGCAAGCATTGCGCCCCTACAATATGTATCAATATTTTCGTGAATTGGTATAAATAAAAAAACATACATCAAAACATATATGAATACTCAATTAACATCTACCGAAATCCAAGCCAACCAACAACTTTTACGAGATAACGAATCTGCACAAAAAGCCCTTTCTATCCTCACCCAAAATAACGGTGATTTAGAAGCCAGTTTTGATGAACTTTGGCAAGAAAAATTTGGCAGACAAGATTATGGTAAAGGTAAATCTTTGTTACAACTAACCCTCAACGAAATCCGCGCTGAAATTTGCGGTAAAGAAGGTATCACTTCCCAATTCAAAGAATACACCAAAAACCCCGGCAGTGCCCCCTTACTCACAGGTTTAATTGTCTCCCTGTGTACGCTGACAGCATTACCAATCGATCCAGCGAACTGACAAGTCAGCGCAAGCGATCGCAACTATTATCGTGTTATATATTCTAAAAATAGGGCTAAATGTTTTCTGTAAATATACTGAATCAGAAGCTGAAGCAGAACAGAAATAAATCTGAAAATTTTTCTATGGACGAAAATAATTACTACCAGATATCCCGAAAAAATGATGAATGCACCTCCTGTCACCTTACCTAATAACCTAGAATTAACAATCAACCTCAGCGACGAACAGTTTTGGCAATTGTGTCAAAACAACCGTGAATGGAAGTTTGAACGCACAGCATCAGGGGAATTAATTATAATGGCACCAACTGGAGGGGAAACTAGCAACCGCAATATTGAAATAGCCTATCAAGTTCAAGGCTGGAGTCGTCAAAATAACCTTGGAAAAGCTTTTGAATCTAGTGGTGGTTTTAAACTTCCTAATGGTGCAAATCGCTCCCCTGATGCTTCTTGGATTACCGTTGAACGGTGGGAAGCCTTAACCCAAGAACAAAGACGGAAATTTTTACCCCTGTGTCCTGATTTTGTGGTGGAATTGTGTTCTCCTAGTGATTCTCTGGCAAAAACTCAGGAAAAAATGCGGGAATATATTGCTAATGGTACTCGTTTGGGTTGGTTGATTGATCCAGAAACAAAGCGCGTAGAAATTTATCGTCCTGGTAGAGATGTGGAAGTTGTAGATAATCCTGCAACTCTATCAGGCGAAAATATATTACCTGGATTTGTTTTAGATTTAAGTACAATTATGTAGATATCTCTAATAATCTAACCTAACCTCCAAATTCCAAAGCCCTTCCCCTAACCTCTGTATTTACCTTGCCATTGGCGTATGCTATTTGACCACCAACAATGGTATATACAGGCCAGCCAGTGAACTCCCAACCTTCAAAGGGACTCCACCCACACTTAGTTAATAGTTCTTCCCGTAACACCGGACGGTAGGTATTTAAATCTACCAAGACTAAATCCGCATCATAACCAGGGGCGATCGCTCCCTTATTAGGAATACCATATGCCTTGGCAGGAGCTGTAGACATCCAATTGACAACTTGAGCCACGGTACAACGTCCCTCCATAGCTGTGGTTAACATTAGGGGTAGGGAGGTTTCCACACCGGGCATCCCTGAGGGGGTTTTGGGGTATTCCTGGGCTTTTTCCTCTAAGGTATGGGGTGCATGGTCTGTAGCAATAAAATCAATTACTCCATCCAGTAAAGCTTGCCAGAGGACTTGATTATCATGGGGCGATCGCAAGGGGGGATTCATCTGCGCCAAGGTGCCCATTTTTTCATAGGCACTGGTATTGAGGAATAAATGTTGGGGTGTTACCTCTGCTGTCACCCAACTGGGTTTATCTTCACGCAATAGCTCTGCTTCATCTGCTGTGGACATATGCAGAATATGCAGGCGACGTTGATATTTTTTAGACAGCTTTAATGCTAACTGGGTTGCTAACAGGGCGGCTTGATTGTCTTGAATTTGGGAATGAACGGCAGGATCGTGAATGTCGGCAAATTCCTGTCGTCGTTGATTGATTCTAGCTTGGTCTTCGGCATGAACGGCAATTAACCGCTTCCCTTGGGAAAATATTGATTCTAAAATTTCTGGGTTGTCTATTAGTAGTCCCCCCCGCATGGAACCCATGAAAATTTTAATCCCTGGGGTGGGGTTAACTGCTAGCAACTCTTCTGTATTGTCCCCCGACGCGCCAATAAAAAAGCCATAGTTAACCAAACACTTATTTTGGGAACGTTGTAGTTTATCATCCAAAGCCTCTTGGTTAATGGTCAGGGGACGGGTATTGGGCATTTCCAGAAAAGAAGTTACTCCCCCCTTAGCACAAGCACAGGTAGCTGTAAACAAATCCTCCTTATGTTCCAAACCCGGTTCTCGGAAGTGTACCTGGGGATCTATTACCCCTGGCAACAAAGTTAACCCAGTTGCGTCAATTTCTGTAATTGGCGTTGTGGTAGAGATATTTGCGGCAATTTCAACAATTAAGCGATCGCTCGTTAAAACATCTCCAACCATAAATTCACCATTGGGTAAGATAATGCGAGCGTTACGAATTAGCAAACTATTAGGCAATGACATGGGGTTAAAACTTTACAGACAACAGCCTGAATTAATCAATAACTATGCTTATAGGTTAAACTCGGTTGCATAGGCAGCAGTCAATTTTTACGGCTACTGACAAAAAACTTTATTTTTATCTATGAATGTTCCTAAAAATACTCTGAACAAACAACTCAGGAGGCAGAGGACAGAAGGCCAAGGGCACCTATGCTGAAGGGAAGAAGATTTGACCAAGAACAGGGGTATGGGGGTGTGGGGTGTAGCGAAAGAATAAATGCCCATACCCTACAAAGTATAAGCCCTCCGCAGTCGCTCATAGGGGAGACCACGCCATTTGCTCTTAGTGGGAGACCCCAAATGGAGGAACTGGCTCTCCAAGACTGCGCTGCTCTCTACATTTATGTCTGGAGTCACAGAAAACCTGTTAAGAGTTCCCTAGGGCGTAGTGCTATAAATTCTTGATTTCTTCCCCCTGTGGGGTGCTTTCAATAACCAAGATATGAAATAAAGATATCTAGGAAGATAAGCGATCGCACTATGCCTGATAAAATCAGTTGGCAAGGTTAAGATCAATAGATATAGTACCCCCACTGGGGTCAGTTCAGTTAAATACCTGTATACTGTGCCTTTAATTGACTATTTTCATGCAAAACCAAGTGTCTGATAATAATAACTCTAGCCCACAACCAAATAATTCCTGGATTGAAGAAATCGTTAGAACCATGGGGTTAAGTATCGTACTTGCCCTGGGAATTCGTACATTTGTCGCCGAAGCCAGGTGGATTCCTTCTGGTTCTATGGAACCTACTTTACATGGAACCCCTAACCAGTGGGAAGCAGACAAAATTATTGTAGATAAAATCAGTTATAACTTTACTAAACCAAAACGGGGAGATATTGTAGTCTTTTCACCCACACAAGAACTACAAAAAGAACAATATCAAGATGCTTTTATTAAGAGAATTATTGGTTTGCCTGGAGAAAAGGTAGAACTCAAGCAAGGCAAAGTTTACATCAATAATAAGCCATTACCAGAAAAGAAATATCTTGCGTCTCCACGAAAAACCTCAGTGGAGGTATGCACATCCGGACAGCAACCACCCTTCCTTTCACAATCCCAAACCATTCCTCCCGGTTCATACTTAGTACTAGGAGATAACCGTGGTAGTAGCTATGATAGCCGCTGCTGGGGAGTAGTCCCCCGTGAGAATATTATCGGTCGTGCCATAGTCCGTTTCTGGCCTCTAAATAATATTGGTGGGATTGATAAATCACCAGTATATCCAAAAGAGAACACCAAAAAATAAGTTCCTCAATTTCTAGACTTGAACTAATTGTTTCACTGCCCCTGCATTCCGAGCGATTGGTTGTTTTTTTATTTGTCAGTCCCTAATTGATGCCTTACCTAGCCAAAATCACCCTCTACCCAATTAAATCATTGGATGGGGTGGAAGTATCTCAAACCCAAGTTCTTCCTAGTGGTGCATTAAAATGCGATCGCCAGTTTGCCCTTTTTGATCCCCAAGATAGGTTTATCAATGGCAAGCGTAATTCAAAAATTCATTTAATACGCTCCCATTTCCACCTAGACGAGCAAACTGTCTCTTTACAAATTCCAGGCAATCCAATTGCCAAAACTTTTCATCTATATCTAGATCAGGAAGACTTAACAGAGGTTTTCAGCGATTTTTTGGGGTTGACAGTCCAAGTGAGAAATAATAATGTGATGGGATTTCCTGATGATACCAAATCACCAGGACCCACACTTATTAGCACCGCCACTTTAGCAGAAGTAGCTTCTTGGTTCCCTGGAGTGAGTATAGAACAAATGCGTCGCCGCATACGTGCCAATTTAGAGATTGACGGCGTACCAGCATTTTGGGAAGATAGATTATTTACAGAAGCTGGAGACACCGTATCTTTTCGCATTGGAGATGTGCTTTTTTTGGGAGTTAGTCCCTGCCAGCGTTGCGTAGTACCAACCAGAAACCCTGACACTAGTAAAGTTGACAATCATTTTCAAAAAATATTCGTTTCCCAACGCCAAAAAACTCTACCTCCCTGGGTGAATCAATCCCGCTTCAATCACTTTTATAAGCTGAGTGTAAATACCAGAATATCCCCATTGACAACATCCCATGCCTTATCAATTGGAGATAGAGTTGAGATAACTGTTTAAGGGAAAATAACGAAGAAATTATTAGTCAAAAATGTTAAATTTTCAATTGATTCCACAGATAAATCTGGGAAGTACTGATGTGCTGCTTTCCTCTTTGTATGTGGGATTAAAGAATTAGCAATTGCCAGTCAAATCAATCTTCTATTATCTTCTAACTAACACATTTTAAAACCCTTACGGAGAAAGGCTTTTAGCCAAACAATAAAAACTTGCTTGTTTCATTCGTTGGCGGGGGGTTTTATAATGGGTGACTTTTGATTAATTTTCTCAATATACATATACAACAATATAGAAAAATCATAATATGTCTTAAACTGAGGCGTTAATATCTCTTGACATAATTAATATAAAATTTGATACAAGTATATGATTGTATAATAAACAAGCCTCTTGGAAAAATATAATTTTGCAGGGGGAAGGAAATAGAAAAGGTTTGAGGTGAAAATATTTTCCCTTTGTATCTGAGTATTTTCCCTGACTTATGCAATCAATTAAATGTGCAGCTGAAAGTATCTCGATTTGCTTAATTAATCACTGATTTATATTTAATGTTACTAGCAAAAACAGAAAAATATCAGCTTGAGAATATATAGAGAAATAATAATATCTATCCCACAGTAAACCCAGTATGAATCAAATTCAACCAGATATTTTAGTGATTGATGATAAACCAGATAACCTGCGAATATTATTTTTACTTCTACATCGCCATCGTTATAATGTCCGTGAAGCTTTGAACTGGCAAATGACGGTAGATATGTGTAAAACTAAATTGCCAGATTTGATTTTATTAGATATTATGATGCCGGATATAGACGGCTATGAAATTTGTCATCAATTAAAAAAATGGCAGATAACTGCTGATATACCCATAATTTTCATCAGCGCATTAAATGATGTTTTTGATAAAGTCAAAGCATTTAATAGTGGATGTGTAGACTATATAAGTAAACCTTTTGCCGTTGAAGAAGTTCTAGCGAGGATAAATAATCACCTAGAATTGAGAAGGGCAAAAATGGAAATCTTACAACTCAATACTGAATTAGAAAATAGAGTCAAAAAACGTACTCAAGAGCTAGAAAATGCACTGCAGGAACTACAAAACTCGATCAATATTCGTCGTGATTTACAAACAAAGTTGCTAAATATAGTACTTCATGACTCTCTTACGGGTTTACCTAACCGAGTGTTATTTATTAGAAAATTAGAAAAAGCACTACAGCAAGCCAAGGAAGAATCGAGTTATAAATTTGCCGTTTTATTTTTAGATTGCGATCGCTTCAAGGTGATCAACGATTCTTTAGGTCATTTGGTAGGAGATGAATTACTAGTAGCGATCGCCCAACGTTTGCAAGCATCTCTAAGTCCATTTGATACTTTATCTAGATTAGGTGGAGATGAATTTGGCATTATTTTAGAAAATATTACAGATATTAATTCAGCTATTCTGATTGCTGAACAAATATTACAAAAATTATCTATAGCTTTCAAATTAACTAGATATGAAGTATTTATGAATGCCAGTATTGGTATTAATTGGGGTAGTCGCGATTATGAGAAACCAGAATATTTGTTGCGAGATGCAGATACGGCAATGTATCGAGCTAAAGCTTTAGGAAGAGCAAGACATCATGTATTCGACCCAATAATGTATCAAGAAGCAATTAAAGTTTTACAATTAGAAAATGACTTGAGAAAGGCTGTAGAAAGGCAAGAATTCTTAGTTTTTTATCAGCCTATAGTTTCCTTGAGAACGGGTAAAATTACTGCACTTGAGGCATTAGTGCGTTGGCAACACCCGACTCGGGGTTTAGTATCTCCCATAGAATTTATCCCTGCATCTGAGGAAATTGGTTTAATCAATGAAATTAATCTCTGGGTTGTACAAACAGCTTGTGAAACTATTTCTAATTGGTATGAACAAAAATTACTTGATGACTCTTTATGTATTAGTGTCAACCTCAGTGCTCGTCTATTTTCTCAAATAGATTTAATTTCTCAAATAGATTCAATTATTAAACAAACAAAAATTAATCCTATATATTTGAAAATAGAAATTACAGAAAGTGTAATCATGGGAAATACTATGGCTATTACAAATATTTTATATCAGCTAAAAGAACGGAAAATTAATTTAATCATGGATGATTTTGGTACAGGATATTCTTCCTTAAGTTACCTACATAGCTTTCCTTTTAATTCTCTCAAAATTGATAAAACTTTTGTCAAAAGAATGCAAGAAAATCAGGAAAATATGGGTTTAGTACCTGCTATGATTGGGATTGCTCATTCTATGGGGATGACCGCGATCGCAGAAGGTGTAGAAACCCCCGAACAGTTGGCTCAACTGAGAAATTTAAATTGTGATTATGCCCAGGGATATCTATTTTCTCGTCCTTTACCCCAGAAATTAATCATAAATTTAATCTCTTCTTCTCCCCAATGGTAACTTGCAATTAAGAGGAATATAAAATTATACCAATTCAAATAATGTTTGCGACAGATAAATTATTCGTAGTAGGGGTTTAGCAATGCTAAACCCCTACCCATGTGTCGCATTCTTTTTTCAAATTGGTATTATTCTTGCAGGATAAGCCAAATTGAGTAGTTTACCGAAATATTGGGGTCTGGTGCCCTGTCTTTTGAGGCAGAATGTTTTTGGGACGGGGTTTGAATCCCGGTCACAAAAACAAACTTATTACTCCTTCGGAGTTCGCCATTTGCTTTATGCCGGGGAACCCGTCCA
>JASJCJ010000247.1 GCA_030066045.1 Calothrix sp. MO_167.B12 | reverse complement strand
TGGGTAATGAGGTATGCATGAAAAGCACCTAATCATTGAGGAGCCGTGTGAAGGGAAACTTTCATGCACGGTTTTGAAGACCAACGGGGTTGGTGACAACCTCGTTGAGTTTAATCCATTCACCCTGGTTTTGAAGCGAGTCATTGAGAATCCAAACCTGTATCCGCTGATACTCAAAATCGACCCAGGCTCAAAGTTTACTGGCATTGCCCTAGTAACCAACCAAGGAAACGTGATTTGGGCAATGGAATTGCAGCACCGAGGACAACAAATCAAGGATAGTTTAACGCGTCGCAGGGCGGTGCGTAGGGGACGGAGAAATCGCAATACTCGTTATCGTCAAGCTCGATTCTTAAATCGCAAACGTCCTCATAGCTGGTTAGCTCCATCCCTGAGACACCGTGTTTTAACTACACAGACTTGGGTAAAACGACTTGAGAAGTTTGCTCCAATTGGCTCAATTGTTCAGGAATTAGTCAAGTTTGATACCCAAGCTATTCAAAATCCGGAAATCTCCGGAACTGAATACCAGCAAGGAACCCTGCATGGTTACGAATGCCGTGAGTACTTACTAGAGAAATGGAATCGCCAGTGTGCCTATTGTGGAATTAAGGACGTACCACTGGAAATTGAGCATATCCAGCCAAAGTCAAAAGGTGGTTCTGAGCGGCTCTCAAATCTCTGCTTGGCTTGCCACAAGTGCAACCAACGCAAAGGAAATCAATCCATTAAGGATTTCCTCAAAGGTAAACCAGATGTCTTAAGTCGAATATTGGCACAAACCAAAGTGCCATTAAAGGATGCTACATCGGTCAATTCAACAAGATGGGCACTGTTGAGGTGCTTAAAAGCAATTGGCTTACCTGTAAGCACCGGAACTGGTGGTCAAACTAAGTACAACAGAATTCGATTCAACTTAACAAAAGCTCACTGGATTGATGCAGCTTGTGTCGGCGTAGTTGATGCAATCAAGCTTGTGACCACAAAAATCCTTAAGGCAAAAGCGACTGGTTTTGGTGGTAGGCAGCGATGTCAAACTGACAAGTTCGGATATCCACAAAAACATCGCCCACTACGTCCAATACTTGGTTTTTGCACTGGGGATATCGTCAGTGCTGATGTGCCAAAAGGCAAGTACAAAGGTACCTTTACTGCACGAGTTTGTCCAATGTCCCATGGCTACGGGGAGTTTGTGATAGACAAAAAACGCAGGTCAATCAAATTGGAATACTTAAGGTCTGTTCATAGAAAAGATGGTTACCACTATGGCTAGACCTATACAAAATCACCAGAACTGCGTAGACCTGCATAGATTTTACGACACAGCAACTAGCCCAATCAAAATTATGGATAATTCCCCATTGGTGGCTGCAAAAGATGCATTTACTTCCAATCATCAACACAATTCGGATGCACCTACACAACCAAGGGTAGGAACTGAATTTGACCGGGAAATGATGCAACGATGCTTGCAACTCGCCCGTCAGGCTTTGGGGTGTACATCTCCCAATCCCTTGGTAGGGGCGGTAATTGTTAAGGATGGGGAGATTATCGGGGAAGGATTTCATCCCCGCGCTGGAGAACCCCATGCGGAAGTGTTTGCCCTGAGAGCAGCAGGAGAAAATGCCCGTGGTGCTACTATATACGTTAACTTAGAGCCTTGTAACCATCACGGACGAACCCCTCCCTGTTCTGAAGCCTTAATTCAAGCGGGGTTAGCTAAGGTGGTGGTGGGAATGGTAGATCCCAATCCCTTAGTTGGTGGGGGTGGAATTGCTCGGTTACAGGCTGCTGGAATTGAAGTGTTGACGGGAGTTGAAGAGGTAGATTGTCGGCAACTCAATGAGGGGTTTATCCATCGCATTCTCTATCAAAGACCTTTCGGTATTTTGAAATATGCTATGACTCTAGATGGGAAAATTGCTACCACCAGTGGTCATAGTACCTGGGTGACAAATCAAGTCGCTCGCCAGAATGTACATAAATTGCGGGCTACTTGTGATGCAGTAATTGTGGGTGGAAATACGGTAAGACAAGACAATCCCTATTTAACTAGCCACTCACAAGGAATACATAATCCCCTGCGAGTGGTCATGAGTCGCCATCTGGATTTACCAACTACAGCTAATTTGTGGGATACAACGGCTGCACCAACTGTTGTATTAACTGAAGTTGGTGCTAACCCAGAATTTCAAGGTTTGTTACGTCAGCAAGGGGTGGAAGTGGTAGAATTAGATCCCCTCACTCCTGAGGAGGTAATGTCTTACTTATATGATCGCGGTTTTTGTAGCGTATTGTGGGAGTGTGGTGGTATTTTAGCAGCTAATGCGATCGCTCAAGGTGCGGTACAAAAAGTTTTGGCATTCATTGCTCCCAAAATTATTGGTGGTAGTCACGCACCTACACCTGTAGGGGATCTCGGTTTTTCGACTATGAATCAGGCTTTGTCCCTAGAAGGTGTAGAAATACGTGCTGTTGGTTCTGACTGTCTAATTACGGGTTATTTACCCAATAGCAAGGGGAGCGGCTAGGAATACTGACGTTCATAAGCGATATCGCGGATGAGATGGAGTCGAGATTTAATATATTCGCTGAGAAAGTCAGTTTCACAACCATCGAGTAAAGCTTGTGTGGCGGTTTGTTTGACTAACCAATGTACCAAACTATTATCGTCCATTTGCAACAGCGTCTGGCTGTGGGCGTTTTCTACCACTGACCAAAGCTGACGCATCATCTGAGGAGTCATCAGACCTCCATTTTATTATAAGCTTAGTTGTTTCCAGGATACACAATTGAGTTATATTCTTCCGGGAGGAAAGTGCAAACTGACATAAGTGTGATGACAAACTTAATTTATTGAATCATAACTTGACGAACTTTAAGATTTGAAACCTGATTGAACTTGCCAAAGATTGGCATAAATTCCATTCAATTGTAAAAGTTGTTCGTGGGTTCCCGACTCTACTAATTGTCCTCGTTCCATGACATAAATACAATTAGCATTGCGGATGGTGGAAAGACGGTGAGCGATCGCAATGGTGGTTCTATTGACAGTAATTCTTTCTAGCGATCGCTGAATAGCAGCTTCGGTTTCATTATCTACTGCTGAGGTGGCTTCATCTAACACTAAAATGGGGGGATTTTTTAGTATAGCTCGTGCGATCGCAATTCTTTGCCTTTGTCCCCCAGATAATTTTTGTCCCCTTTCCCCGACAATGGTGTCATAACCATCGGGCAATCCCATAATAAACTCATGGGCTTCTGCTACCTTGGCTGCCATGATAATTTCCTGATGGGTAGCATCAAAGGTTCCATAGGCGATATTCTCGGCGACTGTACCGTGGAACAAGAATACATCCTGGCTCACTAAACCAATACACTGACGTAAATCCCGTAAATTTAATTGGTGAATATCAATGCCATCAAGGGTAATATTGCCTGAATGTAGTTCGTAAAATCGCAACAGTAATTTGACTAAAGTACTTTTACCAGAACCTGTAGTTCCCACAATGGCAATGGTTTGTCCCGCAGGAACGGATAAAGATAGATTTTGAATGATGGGTAATCTATCTGCATAGGCAAAGGAGATATTTTCAAACGCCAATTCACCATTGACAGTATCAACTGCTAAGGGAATATTTCCAGGGTGAATTGTCACCGGAGTATCTAACAAATCCATTACCCGATTCGTCGAAGCCATTGCCCGTTGATATTGATCGAAGGTTTCCCCTAACCTAGTTAAGGGCCACAATAATCGCTGAATTAAGAAAACTAAGACACTATAAGCACCCACAGCAATTTTGCCATTTACCGTTGCTAAACCACCAAATATCATTAATGCTGTAAAACCTACCAAAATTAGCATTCTGATAATGGGGATAAATGCTGCTGACAGCTTAATTGCTTGATTATTACTTCGACGATATGCCTCACTTTCCACCGCTAAGCGTTGGCGTTCATAATCTTCAGTGGTAAAACTTTTGATAGTAGTAATACCACTTAAATTATTCGACAACCGAGTATTTAATAATCCTACCTTCTCCCGGACATCAGCATAGCGAGGAGCAAGTAAATCCTGGTAAGTGAAAGTTCCCCACAAAATAAAGGGAATGGGTAACATAGCCATCCATGCTACACTAGGGGCGATCGCAAAGAATGCACCACCAACAATTAATACGGTGGTAGCAACTTGTAAAATATCATTGATCCCAGAATCTAAAAAACGTTCTAACTGGTTAATATCATCACTGAGGATAGACATCAAACCACCAGTACTGCGTTCTTCAAAATATGCTAATTCTAACTTCTGTAAATGACCATAGGCATCCAAGCGTAAATCATGCTGAATATTTTGGGCTAAATTCCGCCACAGTCTTTTGTAAGCGTACTCAAACGAGGATTCCAACATCCAGATAATCACCGTCAGGAAAGAAAGAATTAAGAATTGCCAAAAAATATCTTTCACTCCCAACTGGGCAATGATAGAATCTTCCTGCTCTACGACTATATCCACCGCCACACCAATTAAGGCAGGGGGAGCTAAGTCAAACAGCTTATTCAAAATAGAACCAGCAGTAGCCAGTTTCATTTGCTGACGATACTGCTGTCCATAGTCAAGCAACCGCTTGAGGGGATGGAGTTTTCGTCTTCTGATTCGCACCCGGTTAGACGTGAATATCTTAGCCACAACTACTGATAACTTGTGTGTTGAAGATAGTACCATGTTTGTCAGCAGTAATATCTCACCATCAAGCCATATTTTTTTGAGGAATCACCAAGGAGATAGAAATTTGAAAAATCAGCAATTAGGTAGTTGGCAAAGTGCAGTCCTAGGCATCATAGTGGCAATACTAGTAATATTCAGTCTCAATTCCTTTGTGATTATTAATCCTGGTGAAGCTGGAGTTCTCAGTGTTTTAGGTAAAGCTAGAGACGGAGCCTTACTGGAAGGTTTCCATCTCAAACCACCACTGATATCCAATGTTGACGTATATGATGTTACGGTACAAAAATATGAAATTCCAGCTCAAAGTTCTACCAAAGATTTACAGGAACTATCGGCAAAATTTGCCATCAACTTTCGTATAGATAGACAGCAGGTGGTGGAGATTAGAAGAAAACAGGGCAGTTTAGCAAATATCGTCTCCAAAATTATTGCTCCACAAACCCAGGAATCTTTTAAAATTGCAGCTGCCAGGAGAACCGTAGAAGAGGCAATTACCAAAAGAGCTGAACTGAAGGAGGATTTTGATAATGCCTTAGATCAACGCCTAGATAAGTATGGAGTCATCGTTTTGGATACCAGTGTGATTGACTTAGCTTTCTCACCAGAGTTCGCCAAAGCAGTTGAAGAGAAACAAATTGCCGAACAAAAAGCTCAAAGAGCAGTCTATGTAGCCAGGGAAGCAGAGCAACAAGCACAGGCAGAAGTGAATCGTGCTAAAGGTAAGGCAGAAGCTCAAAGACTACTAGCGGAAACATTGAAAGCTCAAGGAGGAGAATTAGTTCTGCAAAAAGAAGCGATTGAAGCTTGGAAGAGTGGTGGTGCTCAAATGCCCAAGGTACTTGTCACAGGTGGTGATAAAGGCAGCAGCGTACCATTCATTTTCAATTTGAGTAATATGCAAGATTAATTGCAAATTATATGATTCAAGGTAGATATCCTAGTCAAATCTCTAGTAAACATCCATCAACAATCAAGCGATTTATGACCAGGCAAAATCAGACTCAGATAACCATCCAAGAAGCGAAGAAAATCCTCAATAAGTTTAATTGTGTAGATATTGCGCCGAAAATTAAGCCATCAGAAAAAGGATTAATTCGTCAGGCTTTACTCTCTATAGCCAATCTAGCTGACTACCAAATTTTGGGTATTTGTGCTGATACAGCCGAAGAAGGATTGCTGGCAATGAAAACTTATTCTTTGGCTTTAGGGTATGAACCACCAAGCGATTTACCCATGATTGAAGGACCTGTTTACATTAAATTAAATGGCAAAAATGGTATTTGTCATCTCGATTCCTATTCTGGTCATCACCGTGGTGTTTTAGTCTCTTGTCAATCTTATTCCCATGCTGGAATTAATGAGATGTATGGTCATCTTCCCCTGGACTTATTTGTTTGAATCTCAGATTTAAGGGAACTCCAGGAAATAAATTATCCCACAAGAGGGGTTGACAGTTGACAGTTGACAGTTGACAGTGAAGTTTACGCATCTTGTTGCCTGATAACTATGGGATGTTTTTTTATCTGCAAGTCCCTAAGGGTGCTTTTTTAATAAATAAATCAGTCAAGGAGAATGAGCGAATTCAGAATGAAGAATTTAGAATTATTACCCCATCAATGAATCGAAACAGCAGTAACTCTTATAAATCAACAGTAATCTGTTGATGGTACACCTCTCCCAGATTGTTCTGTGGAATAAATTTCGCGTAGAGCAATCCAAAATCTAAAATCCAAAATCTAAAATCTAAAATCTAAAATCCAAAATCGCATGAGTGTAATTACGCTACAATCAGTCAAGAAAGATTTTGGCATCAAAGAAATTTTAAAAGATGCCAGTTTAAGTTTAGATGCTACTGATAAAGTTGGCTTAATTGGCACTAACGGTTCTGGAAAATCAACCTTGCTAAAAATGATTGCCGGACTAGAACCAATCGATAGTGGTGAAATTTTAGTCCCTGCTGGTACGAGAATTATATATTTACCCCAGCAACCAGATTTAGATAATGAACGTACTGTTTTAGAACAGGTGTTTGCTGATAGTGGGGAGCAAATGGCTTTAGTGCGGGAGTATGAGGATATTTCCCATCATCTGGCTACTCATCCAGAAGATGAGCAATTAATGTCCCGTTTGTCCTCAGTCATGGAAAAAATGGATGCAGCCGGTGCATGGGAGTTGGAAACTAATGCCAAAATTATTCTCTCTAAGTTAGGGATTGTTGACTTTGATGCCAAGGTGGGTAGTTTATCTGGAGGTTACCGCAAGCGCATTGCTTTAGCCACAGCATTACTGTCGTCACCAGATTTATTATTGATGGATGAGCCAACCAACCACCTGGATGCTGATTCTGTAGAGTGGTTGCAAAGTTACTTAAATCGCTATCGCGGCGCATTATTATTAATAACCCACGATCGCTACTTTTTGGATCGAGTCACCAATCGCATCATTGAAATAGACCGAGGGGACGTTTATACCTACGCCGGCAACTATTCCTATTATCTGGAGAAAAAAGCACTGGCAGAATCTGCCGCAGCTAGTAGTCAGCAGAAATTTCAGGGAGTATTACGCCGGGAATTAGAATGGTTGAAAAGAGGACCAAAAGCCAGAAGTACCAAACAAAAAGCTCGGATCGATCGCATTCATGATATGCAAGCCACTGAGTTTAAACAAACCCAGGGCAAGGTGGATATTTCCACACCCAGTCGCCGCATTGGTAAAAAGGTGATTGAGGTTAATTGTATCTCGAAAAGTTATGGCGATTGCACTTTAATTCAAGATTTTACCTACGAATTTAGTCCAGAAGACCGGGTGGGCATCATTGGTGGCAATGGAGTGGGTAAATCTACCCTCATGGATATGATTACCGGCCGTTTACAACCAGATACAGGCACTGTAGATATTGGCAGCACCATTCATATTGGTTACTTTGACCAACATTCTGAGGAATTACTCTCCGCCCTCAATGAAAATCAGCGAGCGATCGAATATATCAAAGAAGAGGGGGGAGCATATGTCAAAGTAGCTGATGGAACCCAGATTACTGCTTCCCAGATGTTAGAGCGATTTCTATTTTCGGGAAATCAGCAGTATACCCCCATTCATAAGCTTTCCGGTGGTGAAAAGCGGCGTTTATTTTTATTGCGGGTATTGATGAGTGCGCCTAATGTTCTCATCTTAGACGAACCGACTAATGATTTAGATGTACAAACATTAGCTGTATTGGAAGAATATTTAGAAGATTTCAATGGTTGTGTAATTGTAGTTTCCCACGATCGCTATTTCTTAGACCGGACAGTGGATAAGGTGTTTGTGTTTGAAGATAATGGCAAAATAACCCAATATCCTGGGAATTATTCTGTTTATCTCGATTATCAGAAAGCTGAGTCAGCAAAGCAACAACAAGCTTCTAAGATCCAAGAGAAGCCTGAAAAATCAGCAGTAGAAAAAACTAACTCCCAATCCCCAGAAACAGAAACCAAAAAACGGCGTAGATTGTCGAATTGGGAAAGGAAAGAATTTGCTGAATTAGAAAATAAAATAGCTCAACTAGAAACGGAGAAGGCAGAGGCAGAAGCGGCGATGGGGAATGTCGCACCAGGAAATTATAGCCAAGTTGAACAACTATACGAGCAGGTGGAAACTCTTAAAAATAAAATTGATGTGGCAACTGAGCGTTGGTTAGAACTAGCGGAAATGGATTCTTGAATCAAACAGTCTTGAATCAAACAGTATAGTTATCACCCACTACTGACAAACACTGCACATACTATATTCAATGCAATTAGTCAAATACAGATAAATTGCAGCCGTTACAAAACTAAAATCTCATGCCAACGGTAATAATAGTGTTCTAGCTATTATTTGAGCAAGTTGCCATAAAATGCCCCTATTATAAAATACATGAAATGTTAACCAAAAATAAAGAGGCTGAAACAATGCAAATACGTTGAGTAAATAGGAATTTATATCAATAATTTGGGGAAATATTTTGGTAAAGAATTATATAGTTGAAAAAAATCAAACTATATAGATAAATAAATAATTTTTTATTATGCAACTGAACTACTGCTTCTCTATTCTTCCCACGCGGTAACTCTTAACTTGCACATTTTATAACCCTTGTATAGCAGGGATTTTAACCAAACAAGAATGCAGGTGCGTTTTTTCATTCGTTGGGAGGGGATTTAATAATTTTGAATGGGTGAATGGGTGAATGCGTGACTTCCCCTCCTGGGACGCTCACATCTTGCACCACATGATTATTGCGAAAATTATCGCCTGTAACCCTTATTCTTTCGTAACCCACCAATGCCCACCTTACCCTTATTGAGAAGCTGCAAGATATGTGGTAAACGAAACTCGCGCAGTGAGTTGGAATCCCCCAGATTTACCTGCAAGTAATAAGTAATAAGTAATAAGTAATAAGTTTACTGTTCATAGGTTTGGTGCACTCAAAAATATCCGCGCCCTGATTGCGTAGTGCTATAAGGCTTAAAAACCTTGCATTGACAAGAAAGATTGGAGTTCAGCAACGCCGAAAAAATAAGGCTGAAACTGTTAAGAGTTCCCTACCCTCACAACATATCTACAACTCCCCAAACTTGGGACTCCACCATCCTTTTGCTGTGTTGAAATAAGCCACATCTTTATGCTTTTTATCATTGCGTGATTTAGGCTCAGAGCACCGCAACATTTTTTTCTTCTGCCCATCTTTTACATAACTATACTCCTCCAGAGGTTGCTTACATACCGGACAGGGATATTTTGTGAGCTTAGTTGGAGGCTTTGGAGAGTTTGCATCTTTACTGGTTTGAGAACGAGGTGGGGACCAAGTTTTGCTGTATTCATTCCAAAACAAAACCACATTTTCACAACCACTCACACATTTAAGGAAATACTTCTTCTTCACCTTATTACTCTTAATTTTAGCTAGGTGATGATTACACTGAGGACAACGGGTTCTAGATTTATCAAATGTGCGTCCAGCTACGGGAGATTTTGTCTTACCGTTTGATGAACTAACTGGTACAGTTTTTGCCTTTGCTAATGCTGGCGCAAAATAATTCTGATTCCAATTTGTGAGATAATGTTGCCAAGGTTGTTTTCCAGAAGCAATTTCATCCAAAGCATTTTCCATCTTGGCAGTAAATTCTGTCTCTAATAAATCTGGTAATGCTTTCTGTAAAAAATCATCAACTTCTAAACCTAAAACTGTCGATTCTAAATTCGCTTTGGTTAATTGCACATAACCCCGTTTCTTCAAAGTGGCAATGGTGGGAGAATAGGTACTAGGACGACCAATACCTTTACGTTCCATCAATTGCACTAATTTTGGTTCGCTGTACCGTGGTGGTGGTTGGGTTTGTTTCTTCTCATGTCCTGCGTCTTTTAAAGTGAGCATTTGCCCTTGTTGCAAGTTGGGCAGGATGGTATCCTGGCTGAGATTAGGCCAGTAACGAGCATAACCGAGAAACTCTACCACTTGCCCCCTCGCTTGCCAGAGAATCTCACCAGACTGAGTAATTACCAGGGTTTTACGCAACTGTGCAGGGCAACATTGGGATGCGATCGCTCTTTTCCAAATCAACACATACAGGTTAAACTCATCTGGGGAAAGTTCTACCCGTAGCTCGGTGGAAGGACGAAATACATTGGTGGGACGAACTGCTTCGTGCGCTTCCTGAGCAGTTTTTTTACTCCGATGTCTAGCGGTTTTCTGGGGTACATTATTGGGGTCATTTTGCTGTAACCACTTCCGGGCACTGTCACAGAACTCTGGACTCAACATCACTGAGTCTGTCCGCATGTAAGTAATTAAACCAGCCTCATATAGTTTTTGTGCCACCTGCATTGTCTTCTCAGGAGCAAATTTCAACCTGGAACCCGCAGCTTGTTGTAGGGTTGAGGTAATGAAGGGTGGAGGTGGTTGACGGCTGACGATTTTTCCCTCGTATTGCACGACTTGGTGGGGATGGCGTTTTGCTGCTTCCACTAACCGCGTTGCTTCTGCTTCCGAAAGTACGCGAGTTGACTCTTTAACCTCCGTCTTATTCTTGACAGTATCATCATCAGCTTCCGTTTCCTGGTTTGGTGCTGGTGAGGGAGCATTTACCATCCCCTTGTAGAAAGCGCGGAATCCCTCTGCATAATCTACCCACACACTCCAATAGTCCTGGGGAACAAAGGACTTAATTTCTCTCTCCCGCTGACAAATTAGGTGTAGGGTAGCACTTTGAACTCTTCCCACACTCTTCGCACCATTATTAAGCGCCCAAACTAGGGGACTCCCCTTATAACCAACTAACTTATCTAAACAATCTCTGCATAACCCTGCTCCCACCAAATTAGTGTCAAGTTTTCTGGGACGAGCGATCGCACTTTTAACCGCAGTTGGGGTAATCTCTGTATATACCACCCGTTTTGGCTCTTTTAATCCCAAAGCTTCCTTGAGGTGCCAAGCAATGGTTTCCCCCTCCCTATCGGGGTCTGTAGCTAATATTACTTCGCTTACCTGCCTAACCGCATTCTTGAGTTGTTGAATGGTTTCCTTTGCCTTCTGGTCACGGGGTATGTAGCGACATTTTACCCTATTACCATCCATGATAAAACCCAGGGAATCTTCACCCTCATTGCTAAGTTCTCGGATATGTCCGCAACTGGCACGTACAATCCAGTCAGTTCCCAGGATGTGACTGAGCTTTTTGACCTTACCGGGGGATTCTACTACTAGCAGGCGTTTGGGCATAATCTAGTAACTGGTAATATGCTCAAGGGCAGTAAACTTGCTACATTATTGAATTGTTACCCATTTAATGGTTAAATTTCTCATTTCTGTAGCAAAACTTAGCTCAATTGTCACGATGTAGCTTGCTTCCACGAAGTGGTACGGAGTGAAACCCAAACAATACCGAGGCTTTTGGTTGTTGGCTTTCATCTAAAAAGTAATTTTTCTATTACAGTCATGCTTTTAGCAACAAGTTTATGACTTACGCACTCATGACGATAAATCATGTCTTTATCTCCAGCATTAAGGAAAGTTTTGAACCTCCCCATGCCTAAAGGCGAGGGGATTCCTAACAGCCAGTGCTGATAGAGGGACATTCAAGTATCCCACTAGACCCTCAAGCTTTTCACCATTGGGCTTACTTTTGCTTATGTTTTATGCTTTGCGAGTCCATCACCCTCGCCAATTCGGTACGCTCTGCATTCTGCCGTTGCTTGTCAGTTGTTTGGCTTGCTCAAATACAGCAGGCTTACTGTGCCGGGATTTCTCCGATACTAGAATGCTTCAACACGCAGATAGTTATTCGTACTT
>JASJCJ010000246.1 GCA_030066045.1 Calothrix sp. MO_167.B12 | reverse complement strand
GTGGTCTTGAGATAAAGCACTATAGTTAATAATTTGACTACTTAAAACCTTAGCATTAGGCAGGGTAATCACCACATTTTTGATGGTACGAATCCGCGTCACTAACAGGGTTTTTTCCACAATATCACCCATTGCATCCTCTATTTTAATGCAATCGCCAATCCGAAATGCACGGGTATAAATTAGAATAATACCGGCAACAATATTGGATACCACAGCAGTAGAACCGAGGGATAACAGAAGACCTAAGAAAACTGATACACCCTGAAATGCAGGAGTACCAAATCCAGGTAGATAGGGAAATGCCACTACTAACGCCAAGGCAATTATTAACAATAATACTAGTTTATAGGTTGGTTCTGCCCATTCTGGGTAAAATCCTGGAATCGATAAGTTTTCATTCGCTAATTTGCGGAATATGGGTCTAATAAATCTAATAATGTAGTAGGTAATAAATATATTTAGACCCAACGCGAATATATTAGGAAAATACTTGAAAATTTCCAGCCAAAAGTTATTTAATGCCCAGAAAAAATAATTAAATAAATTAGCACTGATAGGTTTAGTCCATGGGAAAAAACTTAATACTAAGGGTATATAAATATATAAAATAACGAGGATTATTAATAGCCTAATTAATCCCAATATCTTATGTAAAATATTAGTAACTCTAGATGCTGATAAAATTTCAATATTTTGAAATCGAATAGCTGGAATATGGGTTTCCCGCCAACCATCTAACCAGATAGTAAATCGACGAAAAACCTTACCTAAAATTACGAATAAGATAAATGTGGTAACAGTGGCTATGAATGTATAAAGAATGCCCAGAAGAATACTTGTTAAGCTACGTGCCTCTCGATACTTAGTAATGGCAGCACTGAGAATGGGTAAATATTCTTGAGCAAGCTCTTGTGCAGTTTGCCCAGCAGCTTTACCATCCTTATCGGTAATTGTATAAATTATCTTGTTCCCAGCGACAATATTGGTGGTGTCTGGCTGCTCTGAAATTTGGATTGAATCAATTCTAATTGATAGGTCGTTGGCGAGAGTTTCAATTCTATGGCTTACAGCCTGTGCCCTTTCTCCTGCTGAAAAGGAACCAACTCCAGCTTTAATTACAAACAGCTTTTCTCCCCCCAAAACCACAGGAGCACCGTCTATTTTGGTAATCGCCGGTGCTTGTGGGGTAAGGTGTGGTGGGCTAACCTGAGAAAAAGCAACAGGCGTTACAATCATGAAAAAAATCATCATTGTAAGCCCCAATAATCTAAAAGTAGAGTACTTGAGGCTGTATCTCATATATGTTTTTTACAACCTATAAATATGCAAACTATTTGTGGAAATAATTATATAAATTCAATGATAAAAAAAATAAAAACAAGCAAAAAACTTTACATGGGTGAATGGATCGATCGCAAGTTAAGGCTCTTTTTGATTCAAGTAGTTATTGAAACTGCTCATGACCGGAAAATAAACTGGATACAAGCTCCCGGATTTATCCGTGGAGAAAAACAAACAGTTCTGTCATTATTTCAAGCCTCGGGGCTTTAGACATGGGTTCAATCCAAAATCCAAAATCTAAAATTGAATGACTAATGCCCAAAATATGTTGTGTTTTATGGGGGTATTTTTGAGTATAATCAGAGACGATACAAATTTTTACATCAGAGTGCTAAACTGCTAACTTTACTGCGCCTAGATTATATTTTGGACGGGTTGCTAGACCCATCCAAACTAACCATTTTCAATCTCAGTCAACTTTTTGGTTGGCAACATTCACTCAGTCTAAAATTTGTGTTGATACGAACTGGAAATAAATGCCACGACATCTCCATTGTTACCAATCCCTAGTATTCGCGAAGGTTCGTGGATTAATCCGGCAATTTTTGAGGATTTGTTTGTCTAACATCAACGGTAACATTTCCCGAGGATGTTTATTTGGGATTGTTGCAGCGACATTTGTGATGGTGATTTCTGTATCACCAGTCCAAGCTCAACTTCCCATAATGCCCAATTTTAAACTAAATTCTGTTGTATTGACACGGAATTCGGAAAATACAGTAGTTTCTGATTGTGTTCGCCTTGATGGACGCTGTATATTCAAAGTTGCTCACCAAAAGTCGGATTTATCCAAAAGAATTGAAGAGATTGAGCAGAGACTGCACAATCTGAGTGACATTTACTTGCAAACCGACACCGCTCAATTCAATATTCGCCAACAAGCAGTGAGAAATTTACGGGATATATATATGTCCGTGGGGGATAAAGAAGTCCGTCTGTTAACTGTTACAAGTTGGGATGCTGAATTGGAAGGAGTCAGCATTGAATTTAGAGCAGACCAGATTATTCAGCAATTACAAGAAGGCTTAGAAAGGGCAAAACAAGAACGAAAACCAGGGTTTTTAATTAATCAAGGACTAAAAGCTGCTGGGATTACTGTGGTCATGTTCCTGAGCAACTGTATAATCTTCCGCAGGGAACGTTATTTAAGAAACTCAAAAAAACAATTATCATCTTCAGATGCATCGGAACATCAGCCGATATCAACTCAGCTAAATCGTAGGCAACAGTCGAACATTACAGAAGTTCAGTATCGGCTTTTGCAAGTAATTCGAGCTGCAATTTGGACCGGGGGAACTGTATTTATTTTCGGTCTATTTCCTTATACTCGTATTATCCAGCTATGGTTTTTTAGAAGTCTTAATATTCCTTTACTAGTTGGACTTGTTGGCTGGATAACCTATGTGCTGATTCGCTCTAGCTATGCCTTAATTTCCCGGTTGAATTCCATTTTTGCCGAAAATTATTTGCCAACTAAGGAAGCTCATCGTCGCTTACAATTGCGCCTGACAACAATTTCTGGAGTTGCACGGGGAATTGTAACCATCAGTTGGATTATTGTTGGGGTTTTAGTAGCACTTTCGGTGACTGGTGTTGATATTGCCCCATTACTAGCGGGTGCAGGAATTATTGGTTTGGGATTATCTTTAGCCTCGCAAAACTTAATCAAAGATGCCATTAATGGGTTTTTCATTATTCTGGAAGACCAGTATGCGGTAGGCGATTTCATCAAGGTGGCAGAGGTAGGGGGTATAGTAGAAAAAATGAATCTACGAATTACCCAGCTCAGAAATTCAGAAGGGGAGTTAATTACCATTCCCAACAGTGAAATCAAGATAGTTCGTAACCTTTCTAGTACTTGGGCTAGAGCAGACCTAAATATTCCTATTTCCTACCAGAGTGATGTAGATGGAGCCTTAGAGTTAATTACTCAGGTAGCGGAACAAATGAGTCAAGATCCGATTTGGCAGAAAACTATTCTTGAATCTCCACAGGTGCTAGGAGTGGATAATTTTGGTACCCAGGGGATAATAATTAGGATATGGTTTAAAACAGAACCCCTACAGCAATGGAGTGTTTCTCGGGAATTTCGCCGGCGGATTAAGATAGCTTGTGATCAGGCAGGTATTCCTATCCCTTTACCTCAACAGCAGGTATGGTTTAAGGAGTCCAACAATTGATAAGTTAGCACCTCCATTACTGTTTACCATTTTTTTATTTACGTCGAACTCATATTAATTTAATCCAGATTGCTCCATGAAGAATGATTCAACCAACCGCGTTGCCAAAAGAACAATAGCAAACTAGTGGCAATCAATACCATCATCAATATACAAATCCAAAAACCCCAACGCAAATTTAAACCGGGTATGTACTGAAAGTTCATACCATATATACCAGCAATAAAAGTCAGAGGTAAGAAAATCCAAGAAAATACAGTCAACAACTTCATGATTTCATTCATTTTGTTGCTTACTGCTGAAAGATATACATCCATTAAACTAGATGCTAATTCCCGATAATTTTCTACCAGATCCATGATTTGCACTGTATGGTCATAACAATCTCTGAGGTAAATACGTACTTCATCACTAATGAGCGTACTACTATCTCTAATTAGGGAATTAATAGCATCTCGTTGGGGCCAGATAGTACGACGTAATTGCAGTAATTCTCGTCTAATCTGATAAATTGTCCGTAGTGTTTGGCGACTAGGATTGATAATTGCTTCTTGTTCCAAGGCTTCAATTCTTTCACCATAATCTTCTAATAAAGGGAAGAAAGCATCTATAATCGCATCTAATAGGGCATAAGCCAAATAATCACATTGTCGCTTGCGAATAATGCCTCTATTATTGCGAATCCTTAATCTTACTCGTTCAAAACAATCATGGTTCGGTTCTTCCTGGACAGTTAACAGATAATTTTGCCCTAATATAAAACTTACTTGTTCGCTATAATAACCAGCACCTTTTCCCTTGGGAATTATCATCCTGGCAATGATGACTAACTGTTCTTCATGTTCTTCTATTTTAGGTCTTTCTACTACATTGACTACATCTTCTAATACTAAGGGGTGTAAATCAAAAATATGCCCAATCTGCTTCAAGATATCTGCACTACCCAGTCCTTGTATATTTATCCAGGAAACAGATTCTCTATCTAAATAAGGAAGAAGGTTTTCGGGATTATCTATATTTTGACGGATGAATTTATTCTCTTGATAATCAATTAAACAAATATTAGAATGTTGTGAGTTCTCATCTACAACAATATTTTCTGGGAGAGTAATAGGCTGGTTATAAAATTCTTTATTTTTTTTGATTTTTTTCAACACATTACGTTTAATTGTAAACATACTGCACTCCGATTTCAATTTTTTAACTATACTTAGGACTTACGCAACTGGCATATTTTTTCTGTAGGGTGCGTGACGTTGCGAGAATATTTGAACGTAGCAATCAGACTTGTAACATCACGCACCAATTACCGATTGTGACAATTGCGTAAGTCCTGTATACTGAGATTCAAAAATATATTTTATCAGGATTATAGATCAAAATATTTTCAAAAAGAAAACAGAATTACTTTAGTTTCGCATACTATTTACAAAAAAAACTATTATTGACTATTTTTGATAGTAGCTTTGAGGTTATTAGGTGGGTATGATATTTATCAAAACGTTCACAAAAATAATACTAATTTGAAAAAAGAATGCAACACATGATTTATCTATACTCCTAGGGGTTTAAAACCCCATCCCCTACGGGCTGTTTGTTTTGTGTTGGGGTTTAAATCCCCATTACAAAACGTAATTACGAATTACGAATTACGAATTACGAATTGTTTAATGGTAGGGGCGAGGTAAAGGTGGGATTACAATTGGATCTGTCGCAAACATTTTTTGATTTGCTATAAGATAAATTCGATAACTAAATCAGTAATCAAATGGGAATTGGTGAATCTACATAAATTGTCGGCTCATTGATTGAAAATTCCATACCACGAGTGACTAATTGCTGAGAAATTTTGGTATTAGCTAACTCTAATAAACGCTTACGCAACTGAGTAGAATCTTCGCTTGAACCCAAGATAAAAAAAGTTATTCTGGCACGACTTCCTGGCTTGTCTTCAGTTTGAAAAAAATTTATTTCTGTACTGCCAGGATCGATACCAAATAGAGAATTCGTACTTTCTTTAATTACTTTTTCTACAAAGGCTTGCTCATGCTTCTTTAAAATATTTACAAAATCTAGATAAAGCAATACCATTACCTTTTTACCCCTAGTAATGTTCTCAATATCTTTAGTTGCCATAATTGAATTAGGAACAATTAACAGAGTATTTTTGGCAGCCAGACGGATTTTTGTGGAGCGCAAACCAATTGATTCTACTCGACCATATATATCTTCACTATGAGGATTAAAGTTAACGCGAATATATTCTCCAGGAACATAGGGACGGTCTAAATATAATACAATTGTCCCTAATAGTTGTTCTAAAACCCTTTGGGCAGCAAAAGCGATCGCAATACCACTGATACCTAAACCAGTAAATAAAGCAAATAAATTAACATTTTGAGTTTGGGCAAAAATTACAACGGCAGTAAATCCAACAATAACATTGAAAATAGTTTCACCGACTAAGATAAAATCATCCGCTGACTTCCCTAATTTATCAATGATAATCACTCCATAAACACGTACAAATTGTTTAAATATACGAGATATTAACCAGGCGATACTAATTGTTAATCCCAGGGAAAGTAAGAATTTTAAAAATTTGTATAAATTTTGGTAAACAGAAATTATATTTAAACAAAAATTCCACAGAATAAGTGTACCTGTAACTTGAATTGAATTACTCAGAGGAACAAGGAAATTTTCATAAATAACAACTTGTTTTGGGAAAACTTTTTTAATAACTAACCTGACTAATAAAGGTGTATAACGGCCTAAAAGCAAGGAAAATGTGGCAAATATTAAGAATGCTCCTAATCTCAGTCCTAAGGTAACTAAAAAGTTCTGAGCTGTCTCGTCAAGCTGAATAATATTATTTAGCATCAATTCTATTTTCACTGTATTTATTTTTTATAAATTAATAGGTGAAGAGACATTAATAGTTTTTTCTTTGATGTCAAAATTAATGCCATATTCCTTCAACTTGTAGCTGATATTTTGTCTCGCAATATCTAGGAGTTGCTTCCGCAATTCCATTGATATTTCTCCTGAACCTAGCAAAAATAAATTAACTTGTGCTTCTACAATATTGTTTCCTGAATCATCAACTATATCCTTGAAATTGACTTTGGTAATGCGGTTATCTACCCCAAAAATATCTTTAGTACTATCTAAAATTACTTGGCGAATTAAAGCTTTTTCTTCTTCAGATATAGCTTTATATAAAGTCAAATACATTAGGGAAATTACCTTCTTGGCATCGGTAAGATTTTCGATGCTTACTTGAGTCAGAACATTATTAGGAATAATAACTAGGCTACCTTTACCAGAAGTCCGAATTTTTGTCGAACGCCAACCAATAGATTCAACTCTACCAAAAGTTCTATCAGGTAAGTGGACGTAATCATCAACTACAAAGGGACGATCTAGATAAAGTACAACACCTCCTAACAATTGTTCTAAAGTCTTTTGAGCAGCAAAAGCAACTGCTAAACCTCCAATTCCTAAACTCGCTAATAAGCCAACTAAGTTAATTTTATGGGTTTGAGCAAATATGAAAATTACAATTAAAATGATAGTAGCATTGGCTAAAAATTTTGCCAGAATTAAAATCTCACTATCTAGTTTTCGTTCTCGTCTGAGGGCTGCATTTAACAAGTAAATATCGAAAAATTGCCTAAATATCTGAGAACCTAACCAACTAATAGTAATTGCTATTGATAAACTGAAAGTAATTTCAAAAAATTTTAGCCATTGTTGTAAAGGGGAAAGTAAGGTGATTATATCCGTAAGTGCTAGAATAGTTACCAATAATAGCTGATTTTTATAAGGTGCAAATACCTGTTGGTAAATTTCTTTAACTCTAGGATTAATTAAGAGATGCTTGACAAAAATCAGAGCTTTCGGAACCCATATGGCAGTAGTAATTGTAAATATTATAGCTACACTGAAAAAGCTGAAAATTATAGCTGCCCTAATGATCATGTTATTTGGAAAATAATCAATCATAGAACTCGGAATTAAAGAAGTGATTATCAAAACCGAAAACATATTCTTTTAATGATGATAGAGAATTTGATGAATCGGAAAAGTAATAGATAAATACCGATTTATTTTGAAAATAGGTAACGTATCGATTATCCTCAAGAAGATTTTATTAACCCTTGGTAATATTCGTAAACAAAGAAGGTGAGGCGCACGTTATAAGGGAGAGAATTTTGTACCCAAAACTCTTGAATCGGATTATCCTGTTCAGCACGAATCTCCAAGGGCTTTCCTGATATGCAAGTGTAAATATTGAAGTTATAGCCACAACGAATTGCAACATCCCCCGGTTGTACGGTTACGATTGCTTTGGTAACAGGAGGATTTAGTTTTATTTTTTGGTAAGCTATTTCCGGTAATACGGTAAGATGATATACCTTCAGGGGTTCGGGTAATTGTGGTTCTTGATTACTAGAAGCAGGGGATAGGCATGTGCTAGCTTCTATTACTGGAATTACAAGTAATAGTAATAACCAAAATAAAGAGAACAATATTCTGCGTCTAATTTGTGCTGAGGAATGAGAGTTTGACACAACAAACCTCTCGGCTAACCCCTATTAAAGTGAAGAATAAGTTGTGGCTGTCTAATCTATTCCAATTTCTTGCCAACACCTCCATGTAGATTTTCCCATGGTTTTGTCTGAGGCTGTGGTTTCTTTTAAAGTTCTTTACAAATTTTTCTCAGGTAGGATTGAGACGATATCCAGGTTCTGAACCTACTGGATTAAGTAGATTCGCCCACCCAATTTCTCCCCGATGCATTATAGCACTACGCAATCAGGGCGCGGACATTTTTGAGTGCACCAAACCTATGAACAGTAAACTTATTACTTATTACTTATTACTTATTACTTGCGCGTAGCGCTATACCAATCCTTATGGGGTAGAGACATGAATTGTATCTTTGCCATTCGGTGTCTTACACCAAGCTTTTCAAGCCAATAAAGCTATGTAGAAAAGGTTTTTTCAGTTTTTTGCTGAGTAGATTTTCATCAAGCAGAATCAGCACTAGTTTCACGTAGGTTGAAGGAGTGGGAGCATCTTGCTCCCTAGTTGGAGATAGGGAGCGAGACGCTCCCTGTTGTAACGAAGCGGGCAAGATGCCTGCACTACAGCTGCCCCTAAAAATTAATCAAAAAGACCACTAGCGATCGCTAATTATTCCTTGATGGTATATAACAAGGGTAATCCAAAATCTAAACAAAATGAAAAGACCTACTATTTACATCGCCATCACTAACCACGGCTTTGGTCATGCTACCCGTACTGCCGCTGTTGCTGCTACCATACAAAAGTTATGCTCAGAAGTATTAATCATCATGACCACCACAGCCCCCAGGTGGTTGTTAGAGTGTTACATTGAGGGGGACTTCATTCATCGCCCCCGAGCATATGATTTGGGTGTAGTGCAAGCAGACAGCTTGACTATGGATAAGCAAGCTACCTTGGAAAAGTTGCGGGAGATTCGCAAAAATCAAAATTCGATTATCGCCTCGGAAGTTAACTTTATTCGCCAAAATCGCGTCAACCTCATCCTGGCTGATATTCCCTTTTTAGCTGGCAAAATTGCCAAAGCTGCTGATGTTCCCTGCTGGGCAATTAGCAACTTCGGCTGGAATCTCATTTACCGGGATTGGGGTGGGGAATTTGTGGAAATTGCCAATTGGATTGATGAATGTTATTCTCAGTGCGATCGCTTGTTTCGTCTTCCCTTCCATGAACCCATGTCAGCTTTCCCCAACATTACCGATGTGGGTTTAACTGGTGGTTCTCCCCGCTATCCGTCAGATAAAATGAAAGCAGTGTGGGGAATAGATACTCCACCAGAAAGAACCATTTTACTTACCTTTGGCGGCTTGGGCTTACAAGCTATTCCTTACCATAATCTGACAAACTTCCCCCACTGGCAATTCATCACCTTTGATAAATCAGCCCCCGATTTACCTAACTTAATCAAAATTAACGATCCTCAATGTCGTCCTGTGGATTTTATGCCAATTTGTGGGCGAATTATTTCTAAACCGGGATTTGGCACATTTTCCGAAGCCACAAAACTGGGAACCCCCATTATTTCGGTAACCCGCGATACTTTTGCCGAAGCTGCTTTTCTGTTAGAAGGTATTGCAAACTATAATCAACATCAAATTATTACCCCAAGGGAGTTTTTCGATGGTAACTGGGATTTTCTCCATCAACCAGTCACACCACCCCGTAAGTCAGAACCTATTGCCAAGGATGGCAATGAAATTATAGCTCATGCTGCGATCGCATACTTGCAAAGGTAAAAATCATCAGTAAAATCAGAAAAATATTGATAATTATTAGGTATAAGAACTTGATTGCTTAATATTTATTTTTTATGAATAACCAATTATGAACCCCGCTCCAGAGTCCACCAATGTATCTAAGTTGACTCTCAACTTCGCCTCCCAAGATATACGTCGAGTCTTGGACAAACAAAAAGAAGAACGGCAAATTTTACTGACACAAACCAACATCTTATTTGTGGTCAACACCGCTCTGTTAAGTGCTTTGACCATTTCCAAGCTAGTTTCTGTCTTCAGCCTTTTTAGTGCCATTGAAGTAGGGTTATTTTTGACCAATTTCACCTTACTGATTAATGCTTTGTTACCACGTCAATTCGTAATTACACCTAATTTGGGCAGTGAAAAATTTCTCGAAACCTATTTAGGAATGGAACCAGAAGAATACCAAGTGCAGATGCTAGTTAACCTGGTAGAGACGTATAATGCAAATAGGCAACCATTGAATGATATATCTCAATCGTTGTTTTATGCTGCCTGTGTTACTTGGGGGATTGCCTTGGTCTTATCTGTACATCTGGTAACTGTGTATTTTTTACCTGAACTACAAGGTTTATGAATTCCAATCCCATTGAAGCTACAGAATCTGGTAAAAACGTGAATTTACCCAAACCAGACCCTGCGAATATTACAGTTTTAACGCCCAAACTGCCAAACAAGCCCATTCTTCCTTGGACTCACTTCGATTCTCCTTGGCTAGAGAAGGAGGAAGGGGAAGGGGAAGGGGAAGAAGAGGCATTAACAGGACAGGAAACTTCTGCTGAGAACCAAGAAAGCCAGTTAGAAGCATCAACAGACGAAGAAAACACTTCAGAAGCAACTGAAACACAAATAGAAGCATCAACAACAGACTCAAATCCCTCGGACAATTCAGATACGCCACAGGAACCAACAACGCAGCAGACAACCGAGCCTAAAATCCTCACAAATTCGTCACAGTTACCTGAAAATTCAGATATATCCTGATACAATCCCAGAAGACCAACTTAATGACACCTGATAAATGACATTTCCTTCCAGGTGTTACCAGATTTATCTGTGGGGTCAATTCTTCATAGGACTTACGACGTATTAGCACTCGTTACGAGAAGTCAGGCATTTGGGATTGCTTCCTTAAGTCGCGATGACTGTACTTGAGTTATTCATGGGTTAAGTCCTGCTTCAATCCAAAATCCAAAATCCAAAATCCAAAATTGATGTGACTCACTATCAAAAGCTACTGAGAGTTTCCACCACTGGCAAATCTTTGTACAACATTACTCCCAAAATTGCGGCCATAGTTGCTGAATCGGGGGTAAAAACTGGACTTTGTACTCTATTTTTACGGCATACTTCAGCTAGTTTAATCATTCAGGAAAATGCTGACCCCGATGTTTTGCTAGATTTAGCTGAGTTTATGGCAAAATTAGTTCCAGAATCGGCCGATTATATCCATAATGCCGAAGGACCAGATGATATGCCAGCCCATATCCGTACAGCTATTACCCACACATCAGAGCATATTCCCATTAATAATGGTCATCTGGTGTTAGGAACTTGGCAAGGCATATATATCTGGGAACATCGGCAACGGAATCATTCCAGGGAATTAGTTGTTCACGTTTCTGGGTAAGATTTTCGGCGTTGCTGATTCAAGATATGAATTTGTCTCATGCTCCAAGTGCTCCAGAGGAAGAGTTTAAGATACATGATTTTTCGAGTTCTCCAATTCAGCAATGCCAGATTTTCGGTATTGCCGAATTAAACTGAATGGAGCAACGACTTAGTTGCTGATTTTATAGACAAAAATATACAATTGTCATCAATCAAGACAGTGCAATTGTAGAAATGAATTACAAGCCTCATGAATTTGCCAAAATAGTTGGCGTAACCGTCAAAACCCTTCAAAGATGGGACAATTCAGGTAAACTGACTGCAAAAAGAACACCTTCAAACTACAGGTATTACACAGATGATGATTTGCGAATAGCGCTGGGAGAAAAACCGCGTCCTTCGGTCAGAAAAGTGGTTGTTTATTGTCGCGTATCGTCAAGTAATCAACGA
>JASJCJ010000245.1 GCA_030066045.1 Calothrix sp. MO_167.B12 | reverse complement strand
GCTTCGCTAACGCCAATGTTATCAGTCGGCACTTCCTAAACGCACTGCCTTACCCCTCGTAAAGCTGTTTAACGCTCAGGTTCTAGAGCTTGGAACTGGCGAACCTACGCATTCCAAGGTAGGAACTTTGGCACTTGCTGATAACGTAGTCAGTTAAGACGCACGGCTGGTCAGCTACCTAAAGATGCGGGCTTCAAGCTCCCTCTCTTTAGAGCGGGGTGCTGACTCCAGTCTCCATCAGGCAGTATTTTATAAAATTGGCACTTTTAATACTTTATCCCAATCCCATAGCACTCTTCTACCATTTTAGATTTTAGATTTTAGATTTTAGTAATTTAGATTGTAGTAATAGAGATATATCTCCTTCACTCCTTCACTCCCCCACTCCCCCACTCCCCCACTCCTTCACTCCTTCACTCCCTCACTCCTTCACTCCTTCACTCCCTCACTCCTTCACTCCTTCACTCCTTCACTCCTTCACTCCTTCACTCCTTCACTCCCCCACTCCGGGCGGGGAAACCCCGCCCCTACTCCTTCACCTCCAGTAAAAAAAACTCCCACAACCAAGCCGGTGTGGGAATAGCTGCAAAAAAATTCTCAAAAATTTACAATTCATCCAGTTGTTTACGCAGAGAATCCAACTCAGCATCCGCTGGTTCTTGAGATTTGGGGGTAGATTGGTTATTGGTAGCTTGCTGATTATTAGTAGTTTGTTCGGGTAATTGGGCTTGATTGGGCGCTCCTCCAGGTAAAGACATCTGTGCTTTTAAAGCAGCCAATTCATCATCAACATCGCTACTTTCGAGTTGTGCAAATTGGCTTTCTAAATCATTACTGGCCAACTCAGCAACAGATTGGGCGCGGGCTTCCTGCATCATCACTTTTTCTTCCATGCGATCGAAAGCTGCCATCGCACTACTGCTATTCATACCCTTTACCATGCTTCCCAATTGTTCTTGGGCTTTAGCAGCAGTAATCCGAGCCTTGAGCATTTCTTTCTTGGTTTTGGCCTCAGAAATTTTGCTTTCCAACTGGATTAAGTTACGCTTGAGGGCATCAACCTGGGCAGTTTGTTGATCCAAACTTGCCTTGAGGCTAGCTGATGTTTCGTTGAAAGTCTTCTTGCGCTCTAGGGCTTGTCGTGCTAAATTTTCATCACCTTTTTGTAATGCCAATTGAGCATTACGCTGCCACTTGTTGACTTCATGATCAGCATCGTTGTATTGCTTCTGTGTCCGCTTTTGCGCGGCAATTGCCTGAGCCACCCCTTGACGTAGTTGTACCATATCTTCCTGCATTTCCAGGATAGACTGTTCCAGCATTTTTTCTGGATCTTCGGCTTTACTAACTAAGTCATTGAGGTTTGCACTTACTACTCTTTTAACGCGATCAAATAATCCCATAATGTTTTTTGTTCCTGTAATAGATTTACGCGCTTTGTGGGCAGTTAGCTTTTTTACTATTTCAATAGCTACTTATTTCAATGTAATCCTTTCGGATTGGATTGGTGGCTGACCACAACTCCCTATTCTTAAGATATGCTGCTAATTCAGTAATTGCCCAATCCGATTTAATTATCGCTGTTGGGTAACTGCTTTGGTTGCTGGTTTTCCTCACCACTGGCAAGTTGTGCCCTCATATTTGCTAATTCTGCATCAATATCGCTACTAGATTCTAAAGAGGCAAACTTTTTGTCCAAATCATCTGTACCACTCAAGGACATGGCTTCAGTTTGGGCTTCTAACTGTAAAACTTTATCCTCCATGCGCTCAAAAGCATTCACACTACCAGTATTAACCCCATTCAGCATTTCCTGGAGTCTTGCTGAAGTCTCAGCAGAGCGAGCACGGGCAATATAAATATCTTTTTTAGTTTTAACATCAGTTATTTTTAATTCCAGAGTCCGCATATCTTTCTTCAACTTCGTCACCACATTATTTTGCTCCTCTACCTGTTGAGAAAGGGCAGTGGCGGTGTCTTGATATGCTTTCCGCTTGGTGAGAGCTTCTCTGGCTAAAGGTTCATTTCTTTGTTGTAGTGCTAGTTGGGCGCGGCTATACCATTCTTCTGCTGTAGACTGAGCTTGGTTTGCCTGACGTTCGGTGCGTTTTTGGCTGGCAATGGCAGCAGCAACAGCTTGTCGCAATTGCAACAAATTTTCCTGCATTTCCATCACAGTTTGCTCCAGAAGTTTTTCTGGATCTTCCGCACCTGATACCAAACTATTGAAATTTGCACGAATCACCCGCAGGATACGGTCCATTAGACCCATCTCAGACCCTCCATGTATATTTAGCCGCTCAATAGTTACAGCTTTGTATTAGCCATCATCAACTAGATTTAAAAATTCAGACAATTAAATTGTTAATTTGACATTTTTCATTGAGTTAAACCTTTATTCTCTCACGACAACGGCGTGAGTTGAGGTTATTTGATACACCAAGAGGTTATGGATGTCCCCTACTCCATCGATCCTAATCTGCCAGAAGTCGCTACTGCTTTTTACACATATCTTTCACCTTGTTAATCAGGGTAAGGTGCCCAATAGGTGGATTATGGAGAAATCAAGGTTTACAGACTCTAATTTTCTCAAGAATTTTGTGGTGCAAGATGTGAATCTACACTCCTTCACTCCTTCCCTCCTTCACTCCGGGCGGGGAAACCCCGCCCCTACTCTGAACTCCGAACTCCGAACTCCGAACTCCGAACTCCGAACTCTCCCTCCCTTCCCTATTATCGCCTAAATTGCCAGGATTTAAGGCTGTTTTATTCTGGCATTAAGACCTTTGGCTTTTAATTGTTGTAATAAGTTTTTCGCTCTGGCTTTACTTTTGACAGCACCCAAATAGATCATTTTTTTGTCATCAGACAAATAAGCATCCCCAACAATTCCCCTGGCTTTGGTGAAAGCATTCTCACCTTGGTTATCCGTTACTACATGATAAAAACCATCGGCTGAAGGTTTGATTTGAGCCAACGATGGTTGGGAAGCTTGGGGTTTGGGGGTGTTTTTCGGTGTTGGGGTTGGTTTTGCTTTTGGTTGTGACTTTACCTGAGTCACCGCAACAGTAGTAGATTTTGGGGGATTTGGGGGAATGACAGGAGTTGGTTTGACAATAGGGGTGGGTTTAGTTTTGGGGTTTAATCCAACTATGTCATTAGAGTTATTTATTTCTGGAAATTCTTCAGCGGCTAAATTGGGATGTTTAGGGATGGGGGAGAGTTGAGTTTGTGGCTGGGTAGAAGTATTTTCCCCTGTCTTGGATGCCTGACCCTGAAATAATCCATTCAAACTAAACTTGGGCAAACTTTTAGGATTAAATAACCCATAACCCAAAGTGAGGCTGGCAACTAGCAGTAATAGCATAGAGCCTATTCCTAGGGGTGATAGTAGACCATCACCAGTATTTTTGGGTTTTTCTTGTGAACTTTTTTGCTCTTTCTCTTCCGTTAAACTACGTAATAAAGCCTCTGAAGATTCCAAGTAATCATCGGGTTCTTGAGAGCGATCGCTGGTAGCATCTGAGATATTAGTATTAGCAACTGATAATTCACCACCTACTGGAGGTTCGCCATCAGAAGTTTCCTGGGGAGCATGCCTCTGAACTGGCGTGGGAACAATGCTGCTAGAGTTTGATGATGTAGCAGGGGTTTTTGCAGTTGTAGGAGATTGGAGTTGCTCCGAACCCTCGGTTTTGACTGACTCTGTGACTCTTGCTTGTGGCTGGGCTTGATTGGTGGGTTGTGTGGTTGGCGTTGCTCCCGTTTGGTTTTCTGTAGGAGTGAATAAATGCAATCCTAATGATTGACTGCTCATAGAATTAGCAATGCGAGGTGAATTTGGGGTTCTAGAGCCAATTCGGGTACGTCGGTAGCGAGCTAACTCTTGGTCTAACTGCACCTCTAAACTTGCCAATGCCGTCGCCAACACCGGATTTAATCCTGGTGGTTTGGATGATGAATCGCTGGGATTTAATCGGGGATTGTCGCTCATTAGTTGTTAGTTGTTAGTTGTTAGTTGTTAGTTGTTAGTTGATAGTTAATGCTTGACAGCTTAGTTGTGGGATTTTACCGTGGGGGACTAACTTAAAAATAGGCGCGGAGGCACCCAGTAGGGGCGCATTGCGTGCGCCCTTGAAGAGTTAGGAGCAAAGCATTTTCAAATCCTTAGTTGTGGGATTTTACCGTGGGAGACTAACTTAAAAATAGGGAGTTCGGAGTTCAGGAGTAGGGGCGGGGTTTCCCCGCCCAGAGTGAGGGAATTATTTTCATCGGCAGTTTGTGGGATTTGACCGTGGGGGATTAACTTGAAAATAGGGAACTCTTAACAGGGAACAGGTATTTTCATCCTGAGGTTGTGTACAAAAATAATTTTTTGTTGGCACTGCTTCTCAGCTCGACTGCTGGATGAACAAAATATACAATATAGTCAAAAGTTTACGAGTAAAAATAAACACACAATGTAACTACTAAATGATTGGTGAAAATGTCTTGGAACTCAGTTAATCATATTTTAGGCTGTTTGCAGATCGAATCTCAATTAGAAGAGCAGCCGTTGCAAATTATACTCCGATTGTGGACTGAAGTTGTGGGAGAAGCGATCGCAGCCCATACCCAACCATTATTAATCCAACGGGGAGTGTTGCGAGTTGCTACCCCCAGTGCAGCCTGGGCACAGAATCTGGCTTTTGAACGTCGGCGATTACTGGTGAAGATTAATGCTGTTGTGCCCTCCCCTTTGAAAGATATTCGCTTTTCTACCGCCGGTTGGCAATCCTCCCAAGCCAACACCACAATTGAAACCACTGCCTCACCCCAAGAACATCCCAGTTACCTTGGTAGCACCGATCTATCCAGTCGCGATCGCACCATCAATCAAAATGCCCATGCTGCTTTTGAACATTGGGCACGAAAAATTAACAAGCGATCGCAAACTTTACCCCTGTGTCCCCAATGTCAATGTCCTACTCCACCAGGTGAACTAGAACGTTGGCAATTATGCTCTCTTTGTATTGCCAAGCAATTTAAGTAAACAAATCACAGGGATTCCAAGGATATGTAGCCAGAAATATTGTGTGTTCCAAAATACTTTATCTCTAGAGAAGAAATATCCAAATATACTTACCCATTCTTCTACCAATGTATTGATTAATGCAAAATTTATATTTCTTAATTTTTGATATATTAATTTTAGCCTTGATCCCCAACTGATTTCAGCCAAAAACAATTAGGTATAAGATACAATTATATATTGATAGTAAAAACTACTAAATCATTGAAAAATATAACACAAAGCTAAAGATATTATAAAATTAATAATTTACTTGGGATCGCTATAACCTAGGCAAAAATATGGTTTGTGCCATTCTTCAGTATTAATGTCTAGAAGCACAATGGTAGATGTAAATTAGGTGCTAGATAGCAATATATATGAAACCCATTAAATCCTTAACTTCTGCCTGTAGATATTGTCGTTATTACAAGCCAGAAGGACGGAGGGGAGGATTATGTCAACAACTAGGGGCGCCAGTCAAAGGAAATTGGTCTGCTTGTTCATTGGCAATTCCCCCGTTTGCCCCATCTTGGGAAGGTATTGAAGAAGTTTGGAGTATTTCAGATGCAAAAACAGCCTTAGGTTCCAGTTTGAATCAAGATACTCTACAAAACGCAGAAACTAATGCAGCCCCAAGCTACGAGCAGCCACAACCCGTAACAGTTAAAATTTAGTGTTATGGGATATGTGTGAATTGAATATTAAATCTCTACAGTTGCACAGCAATTTTGCTAGCTTGGTTATACCCCACAAGCAAGTTACCGGGTATAAAGGTTTAACATGGCTCATTTAAATCAACGTCGCTCCCAAAATATTAGCGGCGACTTCTATGTAGATGCTACTTGTATTGACTGCGACACCTGTCGCTGGATGGCTCCCCAAGTATTTACCCGTAAAGATGAGCAGTCAGCAGTGTATCATCAACCGACCCATGAAATAGAAAGATTAACTGCACTGCAAGCACTTTTATCTTGTCCCACCAGTTCTATTGGTACGGTGGAAAAACCCCAAGATATCAAAGTTGCTCAATTAAGTTTTCCTATTCCTGTAGAGGAAAATATTTATCATTGTGGGTATCATTCAGAAAAATCTTTTGCCGCAGCCAGCTATTTTATTCAACTACCAGAAGGCAATATTTTAATAGATTCTCCCCGGTTTACACCTCCATTAGTCAAGCGTTTGGAGAAGTTGGGAGGAGTTCGTTATATGTATTTAACTCATAGGGATGATGTGGCGGACCATCAAAAGTTTGCCCAGCATTTTCAATGTCAGCGCATTCTCCATGAGAAGGAAATATCTGCCAGTCTGAATGATATAGAAATTCAATTAACTGGTTTTGAGCCGTTTGAGTTAGCACCAGATTTGTTAATTATCCCGGTTCCCGGTCATAGTAAAGGGCATACTGTTTTACTCTATAAAAATAAGTTTCTATTTACAGGGGATCATCTGGCTTGGTCAGTAAGATTGCAACAGTTGTATGCTTTTAAAGATTACTGTTGGTATTCTTGGGCAGAACAAATTAAATCTATGGTCAAGCTAGCCGATTATTCCTTCGAGTGGATATTACCAGGTCACGGTCGCAGGTATCATGGGGATGCTAACACAATGCAAGCAGAGTTGCAAAAGTGTATTCAGTGGATGGTTGATAGTTGACGGTTGACGGTTGACGGTTGACAGCTTAGGTGTGGGATTTTCTCATTGGGGCTAGCTAGAAAATGGTTGTTAGTTGTTAGTTGTTAGTTGACAGCTTATGTGTGGGAGCCGCACTTGAGATATACTTTCATACTTGGTTGTGGGATTTGACCATGAGGGACTGACTTGTAAGTAACCTCACCCTGACAACAGCCGAAATCCTTCTCCTTTATAAGGAGAGGGAAAGATCTTTGCAAGCGCGAAAAGCGAGGGTGAGGTTTCTCATCGTCACTGCCTTCTGCCTAACTAGAAAATGGTTGTTAGTTGTTAGTTGTTAGTTGTTAGTTGTTAGTTGAACGTGAGGGAATAGCTTGAAAATAATTAGGAGGCGCGGAGTTTGTAGGGGCGCATTGCGTGCGCCCTTGAGGAGTTAAGCTGGGCGTATTTAATTTGTATATCGAACGCGGGCAAGATGCCCGCACTACAATAATTTGACGTTTTCAATTTATACAATTTAGCTGCACAGCAGCTTAGTCACAAAGCATTTTCATGCTTGGTTGTGGGATTTTCCCGTGGGGGACTAACTAGTTAAATAGGGTCTGCTGAATGTATATCATCAAGATTCACCACAAACTAAGCTGCTGGGGACTCTGTTTGATGTCATCCCAGGGTAGGGATGGAATGTCAACACCAGCTTGGTGTAACAAGTGATAAAAGTGACGTGCGGTGTGGGGCGATCGCTCTTCTATGGGACAATGGACGAAGAAGTAAATTCGTTTTCCCTGTTGCAACCACTGCTGAATATAAGTCACCCACTCTGCCATAAATGGCTGATTGATTTCTAGAGTGGGATGGGAAATGAACCGAATTAAGGTAAATGGTGCTGTGGTTTGAAATTGTAGGGGTAATTTGGGTTTGCGTCTTTCGGAATGGAGTTGGGGATCATCTTCTCCTGAGTAAATAGGGCGAGTGTCTAATAAGACTCTGGCTATACTCAGTTTTTCTAATACTGCGGTTAAATTACTAGCATGGGGTTCCCGAAACCAATCTCCATGTCTTACTTCTAAGGCTAAGGGAGTTGTGGTTGTTTCCCAGGCTTCGAGAAATGTAGTTAAATCCTCTAGGAATTGGGGCGAGTAGCTGGGAGGTAGTTGAGCAAACATTGGTCCTAAGTGTTTACCCAAGGGGCGCATTCTTGCAAGAAAATTACGAGCGTGGGGGATGTGTGGTTGTAGTAAGCCGTTGTGGGTAATTTCTCGTGGTAATTTCAGGCAAAATTCAAATCCTGGGGGTGTTTGGTTTGCCCAACGGGTAACAGTTTCGGGGTTTGGTGTGGCGTAGAAAGTGGTGTTTCCCTCTACCGTGGTGAAGCGACGACTGTATAGATGTAAGAAATCCGCAGCACGAGTTTTAGGAGGGTAAAATTCACCCACCCAACCTTTATATGCCCAAATAGCGCAACCAATCAAGAAATTCACAAGCTGTAGGCAGATAGTGTATCTTTATTATTTATAGTAAAGCTGTGACAATGCGATCGCAAATATTATCTGATTATATATTCTGCTACAGTCATGATTGTTAAAGAGAACGTAGATCCTATCACCAGCAACATCTTGCTAAATAATCTTAGTTTGGTTTAAGGAGAGTTATCCAATTTTAGGTTTGACAAGATTTTGCATTTGTTCTTGAACTGTGTATACTGCTTTTATACATTCACTAATAGTGTTTGGTGTTTTGCCTTGCACATAAGGCATAGCCATTGCTATTACGCTTTCTACATCTCCAAAATTTTTTAGGCTTGGTACTTTAACGGTGATTCCAATCATGCCCCTATGATAATTTAATCTCTTTTTAATTGCGCGTAAATCGGAGATCGCTGCATCATCAATGCCAGTAGCTTTTTTAAAGCAATCTAAAAACCACTTGAGCATATTATCTAAATCCTTTTCCCTTTCTCCTTTACCTATAAGAAATATAACTTTCAATGATATAGACCCTCTATCTTCTTTGTCTGCATTTTGAAGATATAGAGAAATATCTGCTAATTGAGATTGTATTTCATCCGTTAATTTTTGTGTATTTTGCGTGAAATTTTTATTGTGATTACTTTGAGCAGAATGGGGCGGAATGTCAAAGATGTAAATGTTGCCAGCTGGCTGTACAGCAAGCAAAGATAGCCCAACTATCAATTCATTGAATTCAGCCCCGGAAACAGTACCTTGTTGAGTTCTTGGTGCCATTTTATTTATTCCCCTTTCTGAATATCATCCTTTTTCGGCTAATAGATGTAAATATTCCGCATACCTACCCGATTTTGTACGTAAGTCAAATGAAATTTGAAAGCAAAAAGGCACGGCTCCCTTTGGGAGCAAAAGCCTTTATTATGGAACCATGCTGAGGTAAAAGTCACTAGATCACAAACACAAACAAGTTGAAAACATATGGACAACAACAATAAACAAATTTACAATTACACAGTTCTTCTGGAAAAAGAATCAGATGGAGGTTATCACGCTTTTTGTCCTATCCTAAAAGGTTGTCATTCTCAAGGAGATTCTTTTGAAGAGGCCATCGAGAATATTACAGAAGCTATTGAATTATATCTTGAAAGTTTAAGGGCTGATAATCAGTCAATTCCTAAAGAAGATTTAATTGTTAAGCCATTAAGTATCTTGGCATGAGTAATTTTCCCACTGTCAAAGCTCAAGAATTTATCAAAGTCATCGAAAATTTAGGTTTTTATCTTGACTGTCAAAAGGGGAGTCATGCTATTTACAAGGATAGTTATGGACAAAGGGTTGTTGTTCCTATTCATTCGGGAAAAGATCTAAAACAAGGTACTCTAATGGGCATGATTCAGGATATTGGTATTGACAAGGAAACTTTCTTTGAATTATTGGGAAAATAAATTAGGGTAATTTTAGGTCAGAAATACTCCAGTGATGGGCACAAGAGTAATGCATTCGCTCTTTGCTATGATCCCTTTGGGGGCATAGCATATCTCTATAATCTTTAATGTAGTTGATAAGCCTTCTAAAAAGATTCCTGTTTGATTCTAAATCAGATGTTTGAAGATCAAAAAAAGTTGGTTAACGAAAAAATTGCTGACCGATTTGCTGCCCGATTACTGTACCTGAATTGTCAGTAACGTTGACGTTCACACCTGATTCGGTACTTTGTGAGGCAGAAACATTTTGTATCTGTTGATACTGATTGACTAATTTTTCGAGGTCTTCCTGAAACTTCTTATCCCATTCGGCTTCACTTAAGATCGCAGCTTCTAAAAGCTTTGACTCAGACTCTCCAATTTTAAGTTTGTCTTGAAATCTTTTTGTCAAGAGGTCTAAAACATCTGCTCCAGCTTTCTCTAACGCCCCACCAGAGGCTTTATCAATTGCCCAAAGCGCAATCTGCTTTTAAAGCTAGTACAGATAATTCCATATTTGTAGTGTTCCTATCAGTTCTAGGTATTTGCCAATTTATAGCATATGCATACTAACTATTTTTACCCAAATCTAGTGAATCTTGAGGAAAGAATATCAATCAAATGAAATCCGAAAGCAAAAATACGATCGCACTAAAATAAAGCCGAACTGAAACCAAGTTCAATGCATACAGCCTTTTCAATTGCTTGCCAATAAATATCTTCTAAAACACCCTGCTTATTCTTAATTCTCTGAGCATCTACAGCCCTCATTTGGCTTAAATTGATGTATCTATCTTCATTCAGCCCATTCTGGGAGCTTGGTGTTACATTCACAACAAATGGATAATTCTTTTTCCCAGGCAATAATGGAGCAACTATTGTCGTCGCCCCATTTTGGTTACCAACATCATTTTGTAAAATTAAACAAGGACGCTGTTTATCAGTCTCGCTGCCAACAACGGGTTTGAGATCGACCCACCATATTTCTCCTCGCTTGTAGGTTAATATCCCATTAGGCATTTAAACCATCGCCCACTGTAACATCCCAAACGGAAATCTCTTCTTGAAAATCAGGGTCATTCGCCTGATCCTTATAAGCATCTGCCAGTTCTTTCATCAAAATCCTCTTCTTCTCTTTCAAGAGAATGTTGTTGATGAAACTGCTACGATTGCTTGCCAACCCATCTACAAATTCTAGAACTTCGTCGTCTAAAGTGATGCTGACTTTCTTACTCATCATCTAAGCTGCCTGGGACAGTTGAGTAGGATTATGTTGTCATACTAGCTAATCCTACTGCAATTTACAACATCTGGCTTAGAATCCGTTGTGTAAAGCAGATATCGCTATAATCACTTATCACTTAGATTAGGATAGCCCAATTGCCTCTAATAAAAGTCAATGAGCGTCATAATTGCCGATGACATCCTTCAAGCAACAAAGACGACTGAGAATGAACTAAAATTAGAGATTGCCATTATGCTGTACAAGCAACAAAAAATCAGCAGTTGCAAAGTCCCTGCTTGGACTGGGCTAACGGTTCTTGAATTCCAACACGAATTGGCGAAATGAGGACTATGTATCAACTACGATGTAGAAGATTTTCATGCGGACATTAAAACGTTACAGTCGCTGGGTTTGCTGTGATTGTTGTTAGTGATACCTTAGTTCTTAAAACAACAACACCCAAGCTTCTACTCACTTTGGAATTTCCTCTCTTTCTTCAGACTACCTAGGGTTGAACTGAACTCCTATTACTTCACACGCGCAGTAAAGTATATCTCAGTTACATTGCCCCCTTCTTACCACTCAGTTGAGGAAATATCAGCTTTCAAGTTGGGTGCTGCTGTTAGTTGACGAGACAGATAATGAAACAGCTTTTTACCTCCTAACTATATTGAATCAAGGCTGTTAAATCTGCCAGGGAAGCTTAGTAGCTTCATTTATTAATTTATCACTTGCAAATAAGTATGTGTGGATGTTGCAATGAATCTTTACTTTTAACGACAACGTTCCACAAGAGTTACTACACATATCGCCAATTTGTAATCAACAAGAGATGCCAAACAGTTTGAAAACACTTTCTAGGGAGTTAATATCGATTTCGCCCATCTCCATTTTTACTTTTTGTATCTTTTGTCATGCTAATCCTTGGGGGTAGAAGACAATTATAATTGACGTACTCCCTGGGATAAATCCGCAGGGATTCTCAAAGGATGTTACGAGGCAGGATAAATCCTTGCCTCTCCACCTTTTTTCCTGCTTCTTAGACTCTTAACTAGACTGTTACCAGTCCCCGTCAGAACG
>JASJCJ010000244.1 GCA_030066045.1 Calothrix sp. MO_167.B12 | reverse complement strand
TTGTATGGAAAGATACGGCGGCAGCTTATGCTGCCCAACAGGATAGCTTAAACCAAGCAATGGCATTGAGTAATCTGTCCCTAACTTATCAAAAACTAGGCAAGTGGGAATCAGCAAAAAATGCGATCGCAGATAGTTTAAAAATACTCAAAACCCAACCCCAGAAGCAAGAACAGTTGAGAATTTTGGCTAACTCTTTAGATATTCAGGGATACTTGCAACGGGAAATTGGACAGTCGGCAGATGCTTTACAGACATGGCAAGAATCTACGAAAATCTATAGCCAAATTAAAAATTCTTCCCAGGTTACTCAAAGTAAAATTAATCAAGCACAAGCAATGCAAGATTTGGGTTTTTATCCCCGTGCTTGTAATACTGTACTTGAAGCCTTAAAGACACAATTACAATTAGAAAATTGTCAAGAGTTAGGCAGGTTAACTTCAGAAGAATTAACCACAAAGCTGCAACAAATTGAAACTAGTTCTCCCCCTATTACTGTAGTATTAGGATTGACAAGTTTGGGTAACATACTGCAATCTGTAGGTCAATTAGAACAGTCCAAAATGGTCTTGGAAACTAGTTTAAAAGTAGTTCAAAAATTGAATTATCCCCAACAAGAGGCTGCTGTTTATCTCGCCCTGGGTAACACAGCCCAAGCCTTGGCTGAAAGCGAAACCATTCGTCGTCAAAGGCAGAATTATCAACAAACTGCTTTGGATTCTTACAGTCATGTAATTAAGCTGTCTACATCTCCAACCACCAGACAACAAGCAAAATTGAATCAACTCAGCTTGTTACTAAAACGGAAAAAAACTTTAGAGGCATCACAATTATGGCAAGATATCAAGTCTCAATTCAATAGTTTGCCTCCCAGTCGCACAACAGTTTACCTACAAATAAACTTTGCCCAAAGTTTGGTCAAATTAGCTCAAACCGAAAATTTTAATCTCACTGGTAATTCTCAACTACCAAGTTTTAACGAAATTGACAGTATTTTAGTCCAAGCATTAGCACAAGCTAGGAGTTTTGAAGATAAAGCGGCACAAGCTTATGCATTAGGATTTCGCGGTAGACTCTATGAACTGAGTAGTTCCAGGCAGAATTTATCCCAAGCAGAACAATTGACTAAACAGGCTTTGAGTTTAGCTTCAAATTTGGAATCACCACACATCGCCTACCAGTTTTTCTGGCAGTTGGGACGCATACGTAAAGCCCAAAACGATATTCCTGATGCTATTGCTGCCTATACCAAAGCCTATGATTCCCTACAATCATTACGAGGTGATTTAGTCGCAGTCAACCCAGAGGTACAGTTTGCTTTCCGGGATAATGTTGAACCAATATATCGCCAGTTGGTTCAATTAGATTTAGAATATGCTCGTTTCTTAAAAACCGCAGGAAAAGAGAAAGAAAGTCATAAATTACTAACTCAAGCCCGTAATGTAATTGAATCTTTGCAATTAGCAGAAATCAACAACTTTTTCCGAGAAGCCTGTGTAGACGCAAAACCCCAACAAATCGATCAAATTGATAAAAACGCAGCAGTTATTTATCCAATTATCTTGAAAGATAGGTTAGAAATTCTGCTCAGTTTACCTAATCAACCTCCCCAGCTTTACAGTACTAAAATTTCTCAATCAGAGTTGGAAAATACTGTAGGGGAAGTACAGGGTTCTCTTTTAAAACCTATAAGTAGAGAGAAATATTTTTTGCCCAAATACCAAAAGCTGTATAATTGGTTAATTAGACCAGTAGAAAAACAGTTGGCAAATAGTAAAGTCAAGACTGTAGCTTTTGTTTTAGATGGAGACTTGCGGAATATTCCTATGGCTGTTCTGCACGATGGCAAGCAGTATCTATTAGAAAAGTATGCCATTGCCTTGACACCTGGTTTACAGTTGGTAAACCCAAAACCACTAACAGCAATAAATTTCAAAGCTTTAACAGCAGGACTCAGTGAAATTCGCAAAGACTTACCCGCACATCAAGGTTTTAACCCATTACCTAATGTACCATCGGAACTAGAACAAATCCAGAAAATTGGATTATCTGGTCAACCACTTCTAAATAAGAAATTTACCACTAACACTGTACAACAAGAGATTAGTGATTTTCGTTTTCCCATAGTTCATCTAGCTACCCATGCCAAGTTTAGTTCTAAAGCAGAGGATACTTTTATACTCTCCTGGGATAGACGTATTAATGTCAAGCAATTGGATAATTTACTGCGAGATAAAACCCTGAATCAACCCAGAGCCATTGAATTATTAGTTCTCAGTGCCTGTGAGACTGCTAGTGGAGACAAAAGAGCTACTTTGGGATTAGCTGGGGTAGCGGTGCGAGCAGGAGCGCGTAGCACCTTAGCGACACTTTGGCCTGTAGCAGATGAAAGTACTGCTAAAATCATGAGTGAATTTTATCGTCAGTTAGGTGAAGCTAAAACCACTCAGAACAATAAAGCTCAAGTATTGCAACAAGCACAGCTAACTCTGTTGACAGATGAAAAGTATAATCACCCTCACTTTTGGGCGCCCTATGTGTTGGTGGGAAATTGGCAATAGAAAGAAGATTGTATGCGGGTAAATTTTAGGGTGAGTACTGCTCACCCTCGTACTGTGTGCGATACGCGAAGCGTCAAGCCTCCGGCTTATCGCATATCAAAACTGAGGCAGTGTGACCTAGACCCGTTTGAGGTGGAAATACTGAGTCTTTTAGAGCGACCAGTGGCTTTTACACCAGTGGAATTGGGGTATCTTGCACAAATTGAGCAGGGTCATGGAATTGGTGAGAGTTGAGGAGGTGCAAATGTAACGATTTTTCCACGCCGACTAATTTACAGCATATTTCATCTTTATGAGGTACATTTAGACGGGCAGAGATGCCCGTACCACAAGAGTTTTATAAAATTTGTCTGTACCTCATTTATCTGCAAAGTGCTGTACTTTCTTATCAGATTTTTTCTTTATCCTAAAAAAGCCTAGCAATATGCCGCCACGGATTTGTTCTGTTTGCTCGTCGTCGAGTTCATTTTTTATTTTCTGCTTGATTTCTTCAATTTTAACTTTCCACCTCAGTTTTTGACGTGGATTATCTTCATAGCGCAGCTTATCTTCTAATTATTTTAATAGAGATAAATCTTTGTTCTTTTGTTGTTGGAGGTATTGAAGCCAATCAGACATAGCTTATTTCCTTCGTAACTTCGCTACCAAATGTTCCCAAGCAGACTTGATATTAAAACCACTTCCTAACTCTAATTCACCTTCATACTCTACAAGCATTGGTATAATTGGTAGACTTACTTTTAGTTTATGTTTAGCATCAAACTGGGGGTCTTTTATAATCTCTATAGCGGCTAATTGACTAGGAGGTAGAGAAGGAATTTTATCTTCTAATACTGCCAACATCTGTTGCATTTGTGGTTCTGATACTTGATTGTTTTCTACTGCATCCAACAACTGTTGTGTCAAAACTAATTGATTTTGATTTAACTGCTGGGCAATAGCACCAATTATGGTTCGTTCCGAGGCATCGTAGCGTTTTAACAGGGCTAGACGCATATCATTGATATCTGCATAAATAGCAACCTGACCACTAAGTAAAATGTTTATTTTATTATCCATCTGCTGCAATTGGTTCTCTACTTTTTGCAGTTGTATTTGAGCAGATGGTTCCCCAGCTAATTCCTGTTTCAGTTCAACATACTCAGATTTGTGACTAGCGATTGACTCTTTCTGTCGCTCAATCTCCTGGCGATATCCTGCTATGACACGAGGGTTTGTCTCGTAGCGCAATGCATCCTCAAAATCTTTGAGCAATTTTTCGTCTTTGGTAATGCTATCTTCCAAATCTTTTAGTCTTTGGTTAGTCATGGAGCTGGCTTCCTACTTCCTAGACAGAGAAAAAGTGAAATTGATTGGTGAAGTTGACTATGGATATTTAAAAATCACGCTTCTCAGATATTTACTTCCCCCTCCTGGGGACACTTTCTAGTAAAAAATCAAATATTTATAAAAGGTTGTATTGGTTATCTGTTAGAGTCTACAAGTCTCTGTGCGAGAGAACAACCCCACTGCCCATCCACACACTACTACCCTTGTATCCGCATCAACTGCTAGTCCTCCAGTAACCCACAGGGGTATGTGTCCACGTACTCCTCGTAAGTCCCAACACAGTTCATCATAGCCCAGCCATTTGTCCCCTACTTTCCACTCCACTTGCTCTGCAAAGCTAACGAACGTTTCCCAGCTATATTTTCCTGGCTTGCCACCCACGTCACAATAGATTTGCTTTTGTACGCTAAACCCAAATTTTCGTGAGCGGCAAATAGCCGCTAAAGAGTAAAATAGGGAAAATCGATTTTCAGACGAATGTTCCACAGGCATGACTTTTATTGCCGATAAAGCCCATCTATCCTTGCCCACTGTGTGATGGGTGGAAGCTTAGTACTGCTACCTACTTTGCTACTGGAAACTCTCTTTAGAGAATCAGCTAGCCAGTGGAACAATTCCTGAAACTTCAATTCATTAAGCATTACTGGTGGATCGCTGGGAGCAATGTGATTGAGAATATCCATGTTTGCACCTTGAACAGCCACTGCTGTAAAGAAAATTAATTTGCTATTGTCAAAAGCTTCTCTGAGACTTCTTGCTGCATTTTTCCAATTGTCGCTAGGAGTACTACCTGCAACCAAGAACATCCAAGCTGGATGCTCCTGAATGCCATTGTTTTTGTAAGTAACTTTGCGACTCTCCAGCTCGTTGAGCGCTAATTCAATCCCCTGACCCATAGCACTTATACCATTTGCTACAAGCTTAGGTGGTGATAAACTTTCAACAATTGTAAAGTCTTGGACTACCTGGGCAGAGTCACCGAATGTTATCATAGCTACTTCAATACTACGGGAAGCTACAGTATCTTGCATTAACTCCTGTTGAAAAGTAACGATCCCTTCAATTAATTGATTGATACATTCACTCGACATAGAACTGGATGTATCGAGAAGCAGTACAACTGGGCAACGTGGTTCAGATAGAGAGTGAGTGAAAAGCTGCTGATTTAGTCCAGTGCCACATTTATTACAGAAATTGTTGGTTTCTGGATTTTTAGATCCACACTTGGGACAATTAACCTGGGTTTGAGGAAGTACAGGTGTTGACGGTGAACTGCTAAGTTGCTGGTTGGGATTTTGCTGACTTACTTGCTGCAATAACTGCGTTACCATCAACCCAAGGGGATTTGCTTGTAAGAAATCCATTGATCCATAAGGACTAGTGCCAAAAGAATTTATTGTCTGCGGTACCAATGGCACCTTGATATTGCCCAGTGCCTCTGCCAATATCTTGCTCTTTTCTATATCTGTGTATGTTTCTGAACCGAGGACTTCCAGCGTCTTGGCAAGTACATCTACATCAGCTTCTCCCAGGAGTTGCTTCAAGTCTGCTTCTATCTCTTTTCTCTTGCGAAGGTCTTCTATATCCACTTGACTTATCAGTCGCTTAGATAGTGCATCTACTTCTGCTTGCCTACGACGCGCCTCTATTTCAGATTCACGAGCCAGCCGCTTCAACTCTTGTTGTGCTTTTTGTTGGTTTAGTTTCTCTTGACGATTTAGTTCAAAAATCTCCCTCTTCAGTTGATGTTTAGTTACCTCAACCCTTGTTTGTGCCGTCTCCTTGGCTATAATATGATTTTGGCGTTCCTCTTCTAATGATGTTTCCACTTTCAGTTTTTCCTTTTCCTGCTGAGCAATCTTGCGTTGTATCAAATGTTCAGTTAACTTATCGGGCAAGTCAATTTCACCAATCAACGTGTCAATTGCTTGAACATTGTGAATACTGAGGGCTGTTTTGATAGCCTGTTTCGCGCTTTCTTGTAAGTCAGTACGATTATTCTGAAATTCCAGTGCCTCATAATATTGGGCAGCAGTGAGAAAGTAATGGCTGACCGTTGGCTTTAAAACTTCGTCTATTAGCTGATCTATGGAACCTACACTGCAAAGCATCTTGGGGGCATCTTCGGGATTCACGCGAATGAACTGTGTTACCTCTACATCAAATTTAAATCCATCTTGATCTTGCACCTTCAATGCAGGCAGATGTCTATAGTATTTAGACTGGGTTTGGTTTGACCATTTCAGCACAATATTATCAGTAGGTATTTGCTCTATTTTTTGCACCTCTGTGTTAATAGCATACTTGCCAGGTCGTAGGGGAGTTTTCCAAATCCCTTTGTACCCATCTTCAACCAAATCACCTTGATAAGAAGCAGTGCCAGTAATCTTTTCAGGAGTTTTTCCCACATAGGATTTAATAATTCCAACATAGCCATTGGGAATTTCTGTCACTGGTACTTGCTTAACCTGCACAAACCAGGGATTTAAGTTCCATTCACCTACAGGAAGCAACTCTTCTTGTAAGCCTTGTTGCCCACCCCCATTAATAAACTTCTCTCCATTTACGAAGTTTTCATTATCATGAATAATTGAACCAGCAATTTCACCTTCAATTGGCTTACCATCATATGTAGTAACAATACCAACTTTGTTAGGTTCCACTTTATATACTTTCAATTGCTCGGGCTTCATTCCATGCTTAGTGGCATTGGCGGCAGTAATCACAGTAAATAATTCAGTGTTAATACGGTAGCTTCCTGTAGTCAGGATAGCCATTTGCTTACCTTTTTGACCCCCGTGCTTTAAAAACCCATGTCCATCTTGAAAATCTTTACACTCATCAATCACTTTACCTAACATTCGTTGGCGGGGGATTGGTTGCCCATCTTTAGCAATGACAAGACCAATTTCCCCATGGGGAATGTCAATCGCTGGTTCCTTACGAATTTGGTACATCCAGGACCAATACCAGAGATGCAAACCAGATGAAAGAGTATCAGCTTGATAACCCGCTTCTCCATTCAGGGCAATCAGTTTATCGGCAGGGAGAGAACCGCGAAAAGGGGCAAATTTTTTGTAGACAATGCCAACTTCGTTCTTACCAATCACAATCACCCCTTTCTGGCAAACAATCGTGATTCCTGCGATCGCAACTCCACTTAACAAAACTATCCAAATGATTCCATTCTCTCCACCTTTACTTGCTTGAGCCAATATATAAGGTTGACTCTGGGGAATTGCCATTAGTTGTATACTTTGATGAGATAGACTCTGTTGGTTAATCTTTAGTGATTTAGCTGTAGTTGAAATTTCGCTGAATACTACTGTTGAAGCTTGTGGTGCCACTAATGTTTGTGCTTTGGTATTTCCTGTAGCGAAAGCAGCATTTATTGTCCCACAACCTATTAATATAGCTAATCTTAAGTAAACTGTTAAGTATTTCATCGGATTTAGTTATGTATTTATTTTTATTGCATCCCTACTTACTTATATCTACCAATGTCAACCACAATATTCCGTGTTTTCTATCAATTTTTTGTGAACCTAAGATACTTATTGAAACTTCACTTCCCCGAACACCCGAATTGATCTAAGGCGGAAATCCTATCTATGTGGTGACTTCAACGTTTTTATGCTTTGTTGCCGCCAGATCCCTATCCTCGGAACTTACTTGTAAAACTTGCCATAGATGCACCTGAAACATATCAGTTATATGTATATAATGACTATGCTTATATTTAATTAGCTTATTTATTACTGAGATTGAAACTTAACTTAATGAGCAATCTTCCATGCGAAGCAACAAGCCTCTGAAGCTTTTCTGCCACAAATCCCACCAATTAGCTTCCTTCTCCGAACCTGGTAATCTCAAAGATGGGAGATGTCCCTTTGGAGCATCAGAGGCAAAGGTGAATTGATCGTATTGTTCTAACCAGTCATTGTTAACTCGCCAACCTACGCGATTGCCAAACTTACAGAAGACAGTGAAATTGAATTTACCTGGTTGACCACCAAGGCTAAGCCAGATATGCCTTTGCACACTAAAACCAAACCGACCGTTGCTGTATTTAACCCAGAGTTGGTCTATTCTGCAGAGTTCTGAGCAGGATAACTGTTCAATATCCTTACTTCGTAGCCAACCTTCTTCTTGCCTGTTAGCTACTTCAAGCATAACTCTAGTTGTTTCCTGGTCAGCTTTCTTCCATTTACCTGATGATATATACTCTTGTAGTTGAGTATAGTCAATACCTCTTTCGATATATGTTTCTACTTCAGTATCTGTAGGATTTGACGAGTGTTGTGTCTTGTCTTTGCTATCAATTGGATAGTTAATTTTTGTATCTTGATTTTCCTCTTCTTTATGATTCGTAACGGGTATTGAGAGAACATACAGAGGTTTAGTATTGTCATCCAACTCCTGCATTCGCATTTGAGTAGATGGTTCCCTTGTCAATTTTTGTTGTAGTTCTCGCATTTCGGATTCGTAGCGAGTGATTGACTCTCTCTGTCGCTCAATCTCCCGGCGATATCCTGCTATGACACGAGGGTCTTTCTCGTAGCGCAATGCATCCTCAAAATCCTTGAGCAATTTTTCGTCTTTGGCAATGTTGTCTTGTAAATCTTGTAGTCTTTTACGCTGCTGACCAGATAAACTCATGTTTTTTAATACAATTTATACACTGAATTGCGATAAAGTCATAGTAAAAATTACGGAACTATACCCTCCAGTGTAGCAATGTATTTTTTTGATTGACATTCAGTAGCTCGCAAATTTTCGATCACTTCGCTCCTAAGAGTACACAAAAGCTTTCATCACTTACTCCTCTTCTCCTTTCTATAAGCCCAAGGTTCCTGATGATTTCCACCCCAAACCCCTAGTTTCTGTTGTTTGGCAGAATCTTGAGTGCTCTTCACCCCCTCCCAAGTTGGACAATCATCTTTGTACTGGCTGCTTCCTTTACTGCGGTAACTTTCTCTTTTAAGTCATCTGGTAAATCATCAAAGGTCATCTGCCCTGCCAATTGCAGTGTTACCAAATCTGGCATCGCCAAGCCCTGTGCTTTGATTTCTGCCGCTTTCCTAATTATTCCGTCCATCCCTTCTGAGAAATTGGGCTGCGTCTGGGGTATCTCCTGCTCAATTACGCTGTCTGGCTGTTGTGATTGGCTTTTGGATGCTAGTTTAATGCTCCCTTTGACATTGGGGCCCGCACTACAAATTTAAACATTGGGGATGCTTCCGGTCAAATTGGTTTTGAAAATAGACATCAAGATTAGAACCCAGGGTAAAGAAGCACCTTGTTAATTTCAATAATCACACCATTTTTCGTGAGGGTAGAAGGATGTTTGCCGTTAGCATCATTTATCTTTACAGAACTATCGTCATTCACAATTATTTTCACCTTATTACCTTCAAAGGTTGTGATTGAGCCGCTATCTACCTGTTTAGGAGTAATTTCTCCAGCAACTAAATGATACTTTAGCACTCGGATGCGTTTTTCTGTTTGGCTATATCGTTGAAATACATCTTCAGGTAAAGCATTAAAAGCATTATTAGTTGGAGCAAAAACTGTGAAATTACCCTTCTTTTGGAGTTCTTTGAGAAGACCTACTGTTTTCAATTCATAAACAAAATTGCTAAATTTACTATCTTCAACAAGGGTATTTGCAATATTACTCTCAGAACTCCGATAGGGATATCTTGTATAGGCACTGGGTTGAAAAAGAGCGTAGCGTGGATAGTATTTGGCTAAGACAGGAAAACTCATCAGGAGACTGATACCGGCAATTCCTAGGGAAAAAGCCAATTTGATGATCCAATTTTTTTTAGTTAGAGAACTTATGTTTGTATTCAACATGATTTTACCACCAATTCTCTAATTTTATTTTAGCAATTTAGTAGAATAAACAAAACTAAAAATTAAGTATTTTAATGGATAATTTGACTTATCCACACCAAACATTTTTTGATTAATTAGTCTAATAATTTATTTCAGACTAATTTCACATTTATTACGGGTAAGTAGGTGGCGTAATTAAATCTAAGATAAGACCTCACCCTCAATCTCTCTCCTTATTAAGGCTACCGTGTTGTACACATCTCTCCAATCGATGAAATTATTACCTCACCCTCGCTTTTTGCGATGCAAAAATCTTTCCCTCTCCTTATTAAGGAGAGGGATGTATGCTTTTGTCAGGGTGAGGTTTGCTTTCTTACTATTGGAAATTCGATAGTTTGTGTGTACATAGTGGCTTTATTAAGGAGAGGGGTGGCTTTAGCTGGGATGAGGTTTGATTGTGTATCTGAACTGACTCAAGCAAAAAACACTATATTTGTGGTGATGCTCCCAAGGGGGGATGGTAATGTATAGCAATGGACATATTGGTTAGGACAGTATTATTCGACTCAAGGACTGTCAACTGTCAACTGTCAACTGAAAAACGTCCTAACTTGGCTGGCTATAGCTATAACTCACAATAATATGTTTACTTGTATTCAGTTTACCAAGAACCCCATTTTACTGGTTGTACAGTTTGGTTTTTCTTCGCTTTTACAATTCTAAAACCACGTTGTTTTGCCCATTTTCTCGCTGCATTTTCTAAGTTCTCTTCACGGCTATTTAGATAAGCCAATGCCATAGTTTTATTTCCTTTGGTATCGAGAATTTTCACTAGTTCATTGACAATATCTTTGTCGCCAATATTAATAAATGCATAGAGACCATTTTGAATTTGGCGATAGTTTTTTGACTGAATATCTTGGAGTAAAACTTTTTTGGTTATGTCCCAATCTTGTCTTAATTCCTCACCTTTTTTCTGAGCAACTAAGAAATGAATTTTATCCTCGTCTGATTGTGGTTCCCAATTTAATTTTGTTAAAGCTTGTCCTACAAACTTGTTGGAATACCAATCAGTTAAATTCTGTTTTAGGGGTTCAATTGCTTTACGATCGCCAATATTTCCTAAGATAGCAGCAGCATTTAAACGCATCACAGGATTACTATCTTTGAGTGCATTGATTAATGGATTCACAGCCGGAGTACCAATTTTGGTAAATACTCCCCTCAAAGGAAGATTCATTTGTTTCAATCCTGGCATTAAAGATTGTAGTACCTTGGAATCAGTTTTAGCAATTTCTGCTAATGCTGTTTGGGCTGCATTTCTAACTTTAGGTACTTTGTCTTTTAAAGTTGTAAGTAATGGTTTGACTGCACGGGTATCTTTAATTTTTCCTAAAGCTGTAGTCGCATTTTCACGAATAGCTTTATCCTCATTACCGAGAGCTGTAATTAATGGTTGTACAGCTTGCTTATCTCCAATATTACCCAGTGCTTCAGCAGCCTGTGGCGATAGAGAATCTTGCTTTTGTAGTAAAGATACTAATTCAGTTACATTTTTCTCAGATTCTAATTTATTAATTTTAGAATTCTGACCACCACAAGCTGTAGTAGTTAGTAATAATAAAACCAATAAAATTGGCATTGCTTTATTAGCAATACTCTGTTTAATCAAATCTAGTTTTGAACCATTAGAGTGAGATTTTGGTGCAGGAAAGATCGATGTAACAGATTTCATAACAATCAAATATCTCTTTTGTGCAATCAATTAAAGGCTATATGGATGTATGCAGCTATACATAATTTAAACTATCTCATCATGGGACTACAAAAGATACCTGCAATATTCCGGTTAATGTACAGTCATTGATTATTGACGTACTCCCTGGGATAAATCCGCAGGGATTCTCAAAGGATATTACCAGGCAGGATAAATCCGTACCTGTGCATCCTTTTTCCTGCTTCTTAGACTCTTAACTAGACTGTCACCAGTCCCCGTCAGAACGTCTCCACAGGCAATTTGCTCCACGCTGCGTCCCAGCGCGTTGACCCCTCGATTGCGAATCACTTGTGCTGCTGCTACATCTCGATGTGTTGTGTAGCCGCATGACTGACAAAAATGAATCCTGTCTTTTAACTGTTTTTTTCCAGTGTGGGCATTGCATTGAGGACAAACTTGAGATGTGTA
>JASJCJ010000243.1 GCA_030066045.1 Calothrix sp. MO_167.B12 | reverse complement strand
GTCGTCGCGGGGTCGCTCGTCAATGCAAGGTTTTTAAATCTCAAACCCCTATTGACTTGCACTTATGACCCAATAAAATAGCCTCAAAGCATTGACACATCAATATTTTTCAGTTATTCAGCAAACCCTAATTATTTATTACTTATTACTTATTACTTTTAAATAGGAGTTTTGATCCCAGGTAAATAAGAGGAAGTAGGGTTAAGTACATTCTCTAAATTTTCCCCATTTCCATTATCATTATTGCTAGATGCCTCCAGCTTTTGTGGAGGTTCGTTTCCATTATCGTCAGAGGAATCATCTGAGTCGATTGGTGGTGTAGATAACAGGGATTTATTAATTAAGGGCAAAGTAATTGTTACTGTAGTACCTTGATTAATGCCTTCACTACTTAAAGTAATACTACCTCCCATTAGTTCTATTAAGTTACGGGAAATGGCTAATCCTAAACCCGTACCGCTAAATTTACGGGTAGAACGATTATCTACCATGACAAATGGACGAAATAGTTTACTTTGTTGACTAGGGTCGATACCAATCCCTGTATCTTTTACCGTGACAATTGCCACATATTCATCTATATCTGAGGGTTGAATTTCTGCATTCACACTAATGCTGCCCTCATTTGTAAATTTAGTAGCATTGCCAATGATATTAATAATTACCTGTTTTAGTTTAGCTGGATCTACATTTACAGGTATTTCTTTATCAACTAATTGGCATTGTAATTGCAACCCTTTTTGCTGAATATTTACTGACTGTAAATTAATGACTTCCAGTAATAATTTTCGCAGATCCGTAGGTTCTGTAACCACTGAAAGTTTTCCAGCTTCTATTTTAGATATATCGAGAATATCATTAATTATTCCTAATAAATGTATAGCTGTTTCATCAGCACGTTGGAGAAAATCCATTTCTTCTTCTCGATTATCACATAAGCCATCTGTAACTAAACGGATGCAATTAATAATAATATTTAGGGGATTTCTCAATTCATGGGAAGTGGTGGCTAAAAATTGACTTTTCACCTGATTAGCATTTTTGGCTTCTTTCCAAGCTAGTTCTAATTCATCTGCCCAAGCTTTGAGTCTTTCAACCATTTGATTTAGTGCTTGCGCCAATTGATTAAATTCCCGGATTTCCAAATCATGAGGAATTGGTTCTATTTCTTGATGTAGGTGCAGGTTTAATGCGTAGTCCCTTAATTTTTCTACTGGACGAGCTAAATATGGGGCCACATATAGTGATGTCAACAAACTTGCAGCGATTAAACCCACCGTCAACACAATTAAAATCAGTTTAATTTCTTCTAAACCCAACAACGCATTATCTAAGCTAGTAAAGGTGATAACAATCCATTGCTGTTGTGGTTGTATATTGGCAATATTGGGAATTGCTGCGTAACCTATAATGGACTCCCCACTCGATTTAAAATTTAAGTTAATGGGTTTATTTTCCCCTGAGATTGCGTTTTGAATAATTTTTTGAACTTTAGCTTCATCTGCGATTTTGGCGATATCCTTTCCTACTTTTTCTATTTGAGGATGAGCTAAAATAGTGCCATCTGCGGCAATGATGATAGTATTACCCATCAGAGAACCAGGTTTTTCCGTTTTCTGCTGGTAAACCACCGATTGTACGCTCAAACCATAGATTAACTTCCCTTTGGAATTATATACAGGTACAGACAGCAGTAATTGTAATTGACTGCCTTGATTGCTTCTACCTGTAATTCCTGACTTGGGACTTAATACGGTTGCCACCTGAAAACCTTCATCAGATAAAGGTAATTGCAGCTGGGCAATGGGCTTATCGCTGCATGTGCTATTAATCAGATTACCATTGCTTACATCTGTCAGTTGAATACATTGAATGCGGTTAGGCAATTGTCTACTTAACTGAATCAGAAATTCTTCTATCTCGGGAAGAGAACCTGTTTTTAGTGGGACTGTTTGACTGGCAAGCTGTAAATTAGTTTTCAGAGATGCAATCGCTACTAAAATTTCATCTCCACGAGAAGTCGCACTTGCGGTTAAATTTTTCCTAGCAGTTGCCAAGAGACTAGAACGGGCTTTATTTAAAGCAAGAATCTCTCCTACTAATAATACTGGCACGAATATTAGTAAGATTCTCGACACTAAAATTCTCCGAAACGATGATTGACGCAACTTAGACATCAGCTGTCTCTCTTGGCATAATGCAAACCATAACAACCACGATATGCAATTAAATCGGTTTGTCGTAGATATTTTGCTAAATCATAAGAATTACTTTTAACTACCATCGGAGCATAATATTTGTTAATGTTTTAATGTTATAGGAAATACCAAAATGTACTGAGGATAATCGGCGCATAAATGGAATTAATTGTGACATTAAGATGCTGATAAACCAAATTGATAATTAAGCCAGTATTAACGTAGCACAAGAGTGTAGGAGGCACAGTTATCAGGCGGGCAGGTGGGGATAAGCGACCTACCACCAAAGCCTGACACCAATATGTTGGGGGATTTAAACCCAAGTGATAAAACTGGTAACTGATAACTGATAACTGTTAAAAAACTAGAATTTTGCAGACTTTCATGTTCAATCGTCCCCATACAACAGTAGTATTAGCAATGAGTGTAGATGGTAAAATAGCAGATGCGATGCGATCGCCAGCTAGATTTGCCTCTCCAATGGATAAATTCCATTTAGAGCAACAAATCGCAGTTGCTGATGCTGTATTATTTGGTGCTGGTACACTCCGGTCTTATGGTACAACATTGACTGTATCTCATCCAAAATTAGTGCAACAAAGAAAACAAAGGGGTCTGTCACCACAGCCAATTCATATTGTAGTTTCAAAATCGGCTCGAATAGATCCGCAAATTCGTTTTTTTTCCCAATCTATTCCCAGATGGTTGTTGACTTCTTCTGCGGGTGCAGATGCTTGGAAACAATGCCAATCTACAGTTCATTCCTCTCAGGGTCAATTCCATCAGATTTTGGTATTGGAAACACCAACGGGCAAAATTGACATTGCAGCTGCTTTAATGCATTTGAACGCTCTTGGTATCAAACATTTAGCAGTTTTGGGAGGGGGTACTTTAGTTGCTGGGATGATAGAACTAGATTTAATTGATGAGTTATGGTTAACAGTTTGTCCATTAATTTTAGGCGGCGTTAATGCACCCACACCTGTGGAAGGCCAGGGATTCTTAACGCACCTCGCACCACGTTTAGAATTACTGGCAGTAAATAAAATTGAAGGAGAAGTATTTTTAAATTATCGTGTCATACACTAATGTATTTCAGACAACAAGTTCTAGGAATTACGCATTGACAGAAGACTGACTATGTGCATTTAAGCCTACCTTCTGTTTGAAGTGTTCCAAATTGAAATCACGAGCTACTTGAAGTGACAAATGTCGTAACCGTTCACAGGGCGAACCTCTTCCGTCAGTGCAAGCTATCCCACTTCGAGGGAGCATCCCAATTTTTGAAAAAGCCTGCACTTTGTGCCGTGTATCCAGTTTATTTTTTGGTCATAAATTACCGCTATATCAAAAGGGAGTCATTGCTACAAAAAGCCTAATTTTTGACTGCCCCAATTCTTTCAAGGGAGAAACCGCTTCGCGGTTTCTCCCTTGTATTAATGATGATCACTTTTATTTTGTGGTTAATTTTTTGGCGAACCTCTCCCGTCAACGCAAGCGATCGCTGTTTGATGAATTCCTTGCTGTGACTATTTTTTAGGTATTTTGTCACTCCGTGATGCTCCCCTGCATGGTTCGGTCATCGGCGTACTTTGTGTACCAAAGGGAAGTGAGAAATAAGATACTACCACAATCTACAGGATGTTGACCATCACTCTTTAGGATCATATTAACCATCTGTTATGATCTTACTTGTGTGGAGATATATTTGCCACAAAGGGTTAATACCCCCAGTCTGAGACTCAATATAGATAAGCTTTGAGTAGTATTTAACTTGTATTTAAGAACTAAATCAAATTACTCAGCTAACTCACATCTTGAACCAAGAAAAATTGATGTATTTTAATAACTCAGTATTAGAACAAAAAGCTTAATTGAGCGATAAAAGCCAGGTAAAATAATGTAGCTTTATTGTACTAATTTTTAATTTTTCCTGGTTTATACGGATAGGTGCAAGATATGAGCTAAGGCAATTACAAATATTTTGCTGTCATTGAAAATATCATGCTTTGATGACAAATAAATAAATTTACTGAGAATGTATCATCAAGTTAGGTAAACTCCAAGCTTCTTAAACCATACTCAGTAAGTAGGCAAGAAAAACCGAAGTATGTAACAAAAGGTAAAATCAATCAAAACCCTCTTCCCTAATAGCGAATGCCGACTGCCGACTACCCGATCCAAACGACAATTTTTCCCACCGACCTACTTAGACTATAGCGTTTCTGTAATCATAGATATTTTCATTTGAATTCAATACAAATATATGTGTAAGATGTATGCTGTAATTGAATTTAATTTCACAAAACTGTATTGCAGTAAGATAAAATCTGCTATATTCATTCTCCCCTATAAAATGTTCAAAACCCTTGATTTTTCGTTGAGAGGTAGGGGGAGTCTGAAAAATTACGCCTTTCTTGGTCTAGTGAAGTAGATACCTTTAAGCTGAAAAGCTTGGTAATCATAGCTTCTGGTGTACCTCATTTGAGTGGGAGAGGATCAAAGACTTACTATAGTTTGTTTATTTATTAAGGTATATTTTAACACAACAATACATTTAATACATTGAATGGATAATATTCAAGTATATTTACAAAGGTAAATGTTGAAGAAAATATTAAATAATGAACAACATGAAATATCCAAATTACTGCAATCGATTGACCCACAACAGATTGCAGACTAGGAGGTGTGTCAAACAGTAGCCATATTATTGAACCTGGGTAAAAATGTTATTGAACCTGTATAGAGGAACCAAAAAACAACTAGGTTGTGAAAACAATAAAATCCAAGATGAACAAGGCAAACCTGACATAAAAGCCAATAAATTCATAAATTGACGGCATTGTCTCACCTCACCAACATAAATATCGAGTTGGGTTCACTAACAACTTGTACCAATTTCGTTTAGCCTACCTGACCACAGCATTATAAATTTCAAGGTTCATAAACCAAGCAAGTTCAAACGCGCTCTCCTGCCTGAGGAGCGTCTGATATGATATCCGGTTAATCACCCATAATATATCATTGCAGTTCAATTTGATGTAACGCATTAACTGCAAGACTTTTGGGATTGCTTTCCGACTGTCGCAATGACAGTTGTTTAAGTGGACTTGATATGATTCATCAGACTTTGTGTTTGAGCCTGGGAATTGATTGGTGAGGCGGAAATCTGAGCTAATTGAGAATACTGCAAGTTATGAGCCTCCGACTAGCTGCGTTTTTTCAACCCTAGCAATAAATGAAACAAACACATTTTTATTGTTTGACTAAAAGCCTTGCTATATAAGGGTTTTGAAATGTGTCAGTTAGAAAGTTAAGAGAAATGCAAGAATTTTTCCCTTATCAAATCAGGGTTACCTAAATGAGAAAAGACAGTTTTTCTACGTTGATATCTGTTCTTCATTACAGAAGCTTATATAGTCCTGATAGAGTTGCTTACACATTTCTAAAAGATGGGAAAACAAAAGTTGATAGCCTGACTTATCGAGATATAGATAGACGGGCAAGAGCAGTTGCAGCTCAATTACAACTTTTAGGACTTAAGGCGGGTGACAGGGCATTACTACTATACCCACCATGTTTAGAGTTTATTGTTGCCTTTTTTGGGTGTTTATATGCTGGAATCATTGCTGTTCCTGTATATCCCCCAGAACAGAATCGATCAATGTCAAGGCTAGAGGCAATTGTAGCTGATGCTGAGGCATCTATAGCCCTCACCAATAACAATACTCTGCTTAGTCTAGAAGAACGAATCATTAAAAATCCATGTTTGGTAAAACTGCAATGGTTAGCCACTGACAATGTGGAGCCAGACATGGAATCTGCTTTCATAGAGCAGAATTTGAGTGGTGACACCTTAGCTTTTTTCCAGTACACATCAGGCTCTACTGGGCTACCTAAAGGTGTTATGGTCAGCCATAAAAATCTACTAGACAATAGTACCGATCTAGATTTAGGTTGGAAGCACACGACAGAGAGTATTATGGTTTCTTGGCTGCCTTTTTTCCATGATATGGGTCTCATTTATGGAGTAATTCAACCTCTATATAAGGGTTTTTCATGTTATTTGATGTCCCCTATGTCTTTTTTACGTAGACCTATACGTTGGCTAGAAGCAATCTCAAATTTCAAAGCGAGTCATAGTGCTGCTCCTAATTTTGCCTATGAGCTTTGTTTACGCAAGATTACACCAGAACAAAGATCTACACTAGACCTCAGTAGTTGGCGTATGGCTTTAAATGGTGCAGAACCAGTGAGACCAAAAATACTCCAGCAATTTTATGAAACATTTAAACCCTGTGGTTTTGAGTTGACTGCCTTTTGTCCTGGTTATGGTCTGGCTGAAGCTACTTTAAAAGTAACTGCGGTGCGTCGAGACGCTCCACTGACTTTCTCTAAACTTCAAGCTGATACTTTGTTACAAAATAGAGTATTAGAGGTAAATTCATCTATACAGAAAGCACAAGTGTTGGTTGGATGTGGATTTAGTGAGATTGATACAAATATTGTTATTGTTCATCCTGAATCATTAACCAAATGTGCATCTGATGAAGTAGGAGAAATTTGGGTGTCAGGTTCCACTGTTGCCCAGGGTTATTGGAGAAAGCCTCAAGAAACACAACAAACTTTTCACGCTTACCTAGCAGATACAAATGAAGGTCCATTTTTACGTACTGGTGATTTAGGATTTTTAAAAAATGGAGAACTATTTGTTACAGGAAGATTGAAAGATGTAATAATTATCTGGGGTCGTAATCATTTTCCTCAGGATATTGAATTAACAGTAGAGCAAAGCCACATAGCATTAAGAACTGGTTGTGGTGCAGCCTTTGGATTAGAGATAGAAGGGGAAGAAAGGTTAGTGATTGTTCAAGAAGTAGAGCGAAGTTATCTGCAAACATTAAATACAGAAGAAGTTATTGGCAATATTCGTCAGGCAGTGATGGCACAACATAATCTACCGATTTATTCTGTCATCTTAGCCAAACCTGGAAATGTTCCCAAAACTTCCAGTGGAAAAATTCAACGCCGAGAATGCCGAAATAAGTTTATAAATGGTTCTTTACAAGTTGTGAATCAAGTTGATGAAAGTTTGAAACTTCAAAAAGCATTAGTTACCTAGTTTTTTGACTTAATTAGGATTTACGCAACTGGCATATTTTTTCTGTAGGGTGCGTGACGCTTAACCTCACGTACTAATCACCGATTATGACAATTGCGTAATTCCTGTTAATTTATAATTAGGTTTTTGTGCTAGAAATGAGTTGTTTTCAACGGGCAAAATCATTCCATAATGCGGCAATGTTCGCATTGTGATTATGCCACTTCAGAGTATTAGTATTACAGACAAAAAAGGAACAGAAAATGTACACACTTACTGAAGCTCAAATCCAAAATTTTCACGATAAAGGATGGATTGGACCTCTAGATGTATTTACAGAGGCAGAAGTAGCTTCTCTGAAAGAATGTTTAGAATTTAATAGTACTATCAAAGTAGTAGATGGACAACCGATGATGATGTTCTATAACAATGTCATGAACATCAGCACATCTCGTGACCTTCATCTATTTCATAAACCAATAACTGACTTCTTCACTAACCAAAAAATTGTGCGGATATTAAATCAGTTGGGTGAACCAGATTTGCTCATGTGGCGTTCCAATGTTTTTTGCAAAATGCCAGGGGAAGGTGAAATAAAATGGCATCAAGTTTATGATTCTTACAATCCGACTGGTTACAATGAGGAAAAATCAACTCTGGTCTATACTGAGGAAAAAGACTTTTTAAATCTTACGGTGTGGGTAGCTTTGGATCATGCCACTCTTGAAAGTGGTTGTGTGCATTTTGCTAATGGTACTCACAAGCACAAGTTTGGACGTTTACAAGTGCCTAGTGAAGAAGGTATGTTTGCAGGTGTAAAAGTCCACAAAATGGTTTGGCAAGGAGGAAAACAATATTCGGAGGTATTTGATTTTGATGATAGCCAATGGGAAGTAGAAGCAGTACCAGCCAAACCAGGGCAGATCATCATTTTCACCGAGAGATGTATGCATTATTCTCCTGGCAATAATTCTAATCAACGTCGCTTAGGTATTAATGCACGTTATATACATCCCAATGTCAAGATTTATCCTCATCGTCTAAAAGGTGATTTTATCGATGAAAACTCTCATAATATCGAGAGACATTTCTCTATTCTTGTGTCGGGACACGATGATTATGGAATTAATCGTGTACGAGAGCGGAATGATTTAGATGAGACGGAAGTTGAATTTCAAAACATGACAAACTTAATCAGGTTTGAACATGTTGAGCTACCAAGAGGTAAGCAACAAATAGAAATAGATAGTCTATACCAACAAGCCATAGAAGGTGATTGCACTGTTGAAGAACCAAATCCCATTTTACATGCACGGAAATACATTGAATGGCAAGCATGGAAGAAATTAGAAGGGATGAGCCGTACTGAGGCGATGGAAAAGTATAGCAGATTAGTAGCTTCTTTACCCCGTAAGCACAGTCAACTTACAACTCTAGATGAAGAAAGTCATGATCATAATGGCTCTGTCAATGGGTTAAATCCTGGAGTAATAGAGATTCAAGAATGGCTAGTTGTTTACCTTGCTGAGCTTTTGAAAGAAGAACAGGAGCAGATCGATATTACAGTACCTTTTGATCGCTATGGTTTAGGGTCTATCGATGCTACGAGTTTAATTGGAGACTTAGAAGCTTGGTTGGAACAAGAACTTCCTCCTACTTTGTTGTTTAATTACCCAACTATTCAAACCTTGGCTGAGAATTTGGCTGGGAAAAACAAAGTTTTGGTTAATATCTAGTACCACTGGGCGGAAGTCACCCATTCACGCATGCAAAAGTACTGTGTTTTCTAGCTTTGAGCTTTTATAAATGGTCTGTTGATTTCCGCCTAACTGTACTAGAGTGAAAGCACTGGTTCCGGTGAACTATTGAGGGAATGTTTAAATCTTTTTATGTACCTATCAAAACTTAAAAGACAGGATTCATTTTTGTCAGTCATGCGGTTACACAACACATCGAGATGTAGCAGCTGCACAAGTGATTCGCAATCGAGGTGAGACAGCGCTGCGGGAGGGTTTCCCGACTCAGGCGACTGCAAACCCGAAGGGGATCAACGCGCTGGGACGCAGCGTGGAGCAAATTGCCTGTGGAGACGTTCTGACGGGGACTGGTGACAGTCTAGTTAAGAG
>JASJCJ010000242.1 GCA_030066045.1 Calothrix sp. MO_167.B12 | reverse complement strand
GAGACGTTCTGACGGGGACTGGTGACAGTCTAGTTAAGAGTCGAAGAAGCAGGAAGAAGGGTGGAAAAGCACGGCTTTAGCCTGCTTTGTAACATCCTTTGAGAATCCCTGCGGATTTATCCCAGGGAGTACGTCAAATCTCTACGGTTATGCTTGGTTTAGGTTTAATATTAAGAAAGTTTATCCAATTACTAATTATCCCCTAATAAAGATTCAAATTCATGGCGTAAAGATTGTACATCTGCCAGTCTTGCTACTAATAAACTATCCCTTCCCGCATCTTGCAAGCGGGATTTCCAGTAAGCAATACTATCTGAATTATTTAACCAGAACTGAATCACTGTATCCACTACTTGGTCTAACTTCCAATCTAGCTTTAGTGGTACTGCTTCTACTGATTCAATTAAAGCATCTAGAGTACAGTTATGACTGGCGATATATTCAATAGCCTGATGTTGATGCTTTTGACCGATTTGCTGTTGATGGTCAAAAAAATGCAGAATGGGAGATACTCCCACAATATTAAATGTATACTTCATTTCCATTGTTTCTAGATAATGTCAACAAGTGAAGAACGGTATCAATCAGCCTCCTGCACTCTTGTGCTGCGCTAACAGTTTCCCCATCGATAAATCGAGGGGCAACTGTTAAAGGAAAAATTGTGAATAAAGAATTCAGAATGCAGAATGGGAAAATTTATAGATTCTAAATTCTAAATTCTAAATTGGGGGCTTGCTACCGATTATTGTTTAGTCAATTGTTTCTGAAAAAGCCGATATATGGTGTTCTACCAGTAAATTATTATCAGTATTAAATACAGAAAATCTGCATTAATGATTAGCACTTACAAAGCGAGAGTGCTAATATTTATATGAATATTTAAGCTAATTGTTATTTATATTATAAACACAAAATGATTATATTTCCATTAGCACTTAAAAGGCGAGAGTGCTAATGTTTAACAGCATATTACATGGGCGATTTTCAAGGTGAATATGTGTGATAAAGGAGGCAAATAATATTTTTAATTCCTGAAATGTGATGGCAACAGATATTACAGGAGAAATAGTAGCTTTATCTGATGATGATTTGTGGGCTGTGGCATCGGTAGTCTATGGTAGATTGGGAGGTGCGATCGCTGCTACAATACTTTTGCCAGAACACCTCAATATCATTGCTTGGTGAAGAATTTTATTAACTATTTTAGGTGTTGATAGTTGATGATTGACAGCTTAGGTGTAGGAGCCACACTTGAGATATTTTCATGCTTGGTTGTGGGATTTGACCATGGGGGACTAGCTTGAAAATAGGGAATTCGGAGTTCGGAGTTCGGAATTCGGAGTAGGGGCGGGGTTTCCCCGCCCAGAGTGAGGGAAGTATTTTCATCCTTGGTTGTGGACAAAAATATTGTCCATGGGGGACTAGCTTGAAAATAGGCGCGGAGGCTCAGATTAGGGGTGTATTGCGTGCGCCCTTGAGGAGGTAGTCACAAAGCATTTTCATGGCTTGGTTGTGTACAAACGTCCATGTAGACGCGCGAAACGTGGCTTCTCGCAGAGTGGGACTAGCTGGAAAACACATAAAATTTTTTAACTATTACTACAAGCAAGAAAACTTCAGCCAGTAATCCATTACAGTCTGAATTAGTTGTTCATAGTTTGCTGAGTACCTACGAAGGGGATTTAGTAGATTATGCACGATTAAAAACGTCTGTTGAGTAAAAAAGCATTTATGACTTCCGCTGTCAAAAACTCTCCCAGTCTCGCTTCTCGGCTGATAAATGGCATATTGGCAATCAAGCCATTAGCCAACTTCGCCAAACACCAAGCCAGACAAATGATAATTAAGCGAGCTGAAAAAATTGGTGTACCTTGGACACAGGAAGTAGAGAAGCTGAAAGCGCGGAATTGGGGAAGTGATTTCGCCCAAGTACAAAATCCCTACATATCCTACCCTGAATATTATCTCAAACCCTTCCATGCCTACGAAAAATCCAATCTTTGCTGGGAAGCAGCATTAGAAGTTGAAGTTGCAGCGAAAGCCGTTCATGCCAGAATTTGGCAAGAAGTAGGGGTACGGGGTGATGCTCAATTGCGCCAGAGCTATCATGATATCCTCAAGACACAAATTCCCCATCTACCTCAAGATATTATCGACTTAGGGTGCAGCGTAGGTCTGAGTACCTTCGCTCTACAAGCTGTTTATCCCCAGGCAAAAATCACCGGCGTAGATTTATCACCTTACTTTTTAGCCGTTGCCCATTACCGTTCCCAACAGCGACAAGCTAAGATTAATTGGGTTCATGCTGCGGCTGAATCCACCGGACTTATGGATGATTCCTTTGATTTAGCATCTATATTTTTGGTTTGCCATGAACTACCCCAGTCAGTAACTAAAGATATTTTTGCTGAGGTACGAAGGTTACTGCGTCCAGGTGGATATTTAACAATCATGGATATGAATCCCCAAGCACAAGCATATAAGAAAATGCCTCCTTATGTGTTGACACTTCTCAAAAGTACTGAACCTTATATGGATGAATACTTTACCTTGGATATGGCAAAAACCTTGATTGAAACTGGTTTTCAACCTCCTGCCATCATCCCCAATAGCCCCCGCCACCGTACCATAATTGCTCGGGTTAGTGATTGATTTATTTTTATTGCTATGGGCAGTGGTACCACCGTTGTTATTACTATTCTTTTATCATTACCGGGTTTCCACTGCCCCTTACTTATTCAGATTATTTTTGTTTTTTCTGTTTGGGTTTATTGCTGGTTTATTTGCCGATGTTTCTGGATGGATGTTTGACAATGTTGCTAAAGCTATTATGAACGGGCAGCAAATCCAGCCATCCCTTCCAGGGGAAATTTTCCGACAATTACTACTAGTTGCACCTATAGCAGAAGGCTGTAAATTAGCTGCTGTAATTATTCCGATGCAATTTTTGCAAATCCAGTCTCGGTTTTGTACCAGTAGCATTTTTCTGTTTACCATTGCCACTGCCTTCGGGTTCACTGCTCAAGAGAACCTGGGGTATTTATTTGATGGCACAGCATCAGTTTTGGAACGATTGATACTGACTCCAGTACAAGCAATATTATCTGCTCCTTGGGGTTATGCTCTGGGTATATCTATTTGCTTGAAGATTCGTTCTCATCGATATACACAAAGTTTTGGTGTTGCTTGGCTCATGGCTGTAGTCTATCACGCCCTAGTAAATGTTTTATCTGGTCCTAGGGGTATTTTCAACTATGTTTTATTTCCCTTACTTTTGTGGTTGTTTTGGCAAATGGAACAATTACTGAGGAGAGTACAAGGTAAGCACCCTATAAGTATTATTTCTGGTAATACAGCCGAGGAACGTTACTGGCAAATAGCTTTAATGGTTGTAGCTTTTTTTCTTGCTGGGAATGGGATTTTTGGGCTGTTTACCCTGGCAAAAACTCTTAGTCCTTTGGGTATAGGAAAAATTTTTTCTGCTAGTTTTTTCTTCCCAACCCTGAGCCAATTACTGATTAATTTGCTCTTAGGTGTTTTGGGATGGGGAATTTTTCGTTACTTAAGAGATTTGCCAAAATATTAGCATCTTTTCAAGAAATGTAAGGCGGGTATTGCTATCCCTCAAACTGAGCCACTCCGCGCTATAAATAGACGCAGGTTCTAGCGCTTAAGTTGGATATAGCTTGTCGCCCGGTTCTATATGCATAGAACAGCTATCTGGCTATACTTTTCTAGCTCTTAGGAGAACTGCTCTACCGACAACCAGGATTCGGACTTTCAGACTTGCTTACTCGTTTTGCAGCTTAAATCAACGTCTTTATGCCTCCATTTAGAACGGCTCCGTCCTTGGGATAAACCCTGTCTAAAGACTTTGGTGATACTTTACCCAATCAATGTCCCAGTACTTTCAACCGTGGACTTATGGGCAACTTCTTTTTGGCTTAAAACCTACAAAAAGTTAAGTTTTTAGCCGTTGGGAGTATAGACAAATCACTACTATGTGACAGTTTGAGGTGAAATGTGCCAGTTGCGTAAGTCCTGTTGTAGCAATTCCTAGGATAGAAGTCGGGGATCGCTCACAACCACGACTCGTCAAAATTAATGCAACGCACCAATAGTATGCAGAAATTAATAGAGGATACAAGAGTTAACACTTTGTTCATTTTTGTTTATATCCTATCCCCCCGGAAGGGATAATAATGGTCTAGTAAGGAAAAACACCAAGCATTTTTTTATCTCTCCATTCTGATTGTATTGAGGAACTCACTGTGGTTGCTATCTCAGACACACTAAACAAAAGCCCAGAAAATATATCTAATCAAGAGCGGGTTGCTGTATTACTCATGGGTTACGGAGAAGTGGAAAGCTATGAGGATTTTGCAAATTACAACGAACAAGCCTTAAATCTACTGACAGCAAAGTTTGCCCCCGTACCCACCTGGATTTATCCGCCTCTGGCAAAACTGCTAGCATTATTTGATCGCCATGAGTGGGGACACACACACAATGATTTTATCTCTCCCCACAATTCTATCTTTGAAAAACAACGGGCGGGGATTGAAAAAAATCTACAAGCCAAATGGGGCGAGAGGATTCAAGTATTCAAAGCCTTCAATTTCTGCGCTCCCTTTCTTCCCTCCCAGGTATTGGCACACATCAAACAGGAGGGGTTTGAGAAGTTATTGATTTACCCTCTATTAGTGGTAGATTCTATTTTTACCAGTGGCATAGCCATGGAGCAAGTAAACAAGGCTTTAGATCACATGGCTGATGGCGAAAGCCACTGGGTTAAGGGTCTGCGTTATATTCCTTCTTTCTTTAACGAACCAGCCTACATAGATTTGATGGCACATTTGGTAGAGGAGAAAATTAACTCTAGTTTAGCTAGTACCTATCTACCCTCGGAAATTGGCATTGTGTTAATGAATCATGGCTGTCCCCATAAAGCGAAAGGATTCACCTCTGGAATCACTGAAAGTCAGGCACTTTATGATTTGGTACGGGATAAATTAATCAACCGCTATCCCTTAATTTCCGTAGGTTGGTTGAACCACGACACCCCTTTAATTGAATGGACACAGCCCAATGCTACCCAAGCAGCCAAAAACCTGATCCAGTTGGGTGCGAAAGCTATAATCTTTATGCCCATTGGCTTTGCCACTGAAAACCACGAAACCCTCTTAGACGTACACCATATCATTCACAGTCTAGAGAAACAGTATGCCGATATAAATTACATCCAAATGGCTTGTGTAAATGACCATCCGGAATTTTTAGCAATGGCAACACAGTGGGCTGACACCCACATTGCCGAATTGCTCTCAGCAGAAGGGGTAACAATTAACCCACAGTTAGTTGCTAACCATCATCACCATCACCACCACCATTAAAAGTTAGTTGAATTCCTGGACAGTGGCATTTTTGACCAAAACCAATTTACAACAATGTTTGGGTAACAAATTCTGGGTATTTATTTTGAAGTGTTGAGAATTACTGACGAAAGAATCAGGTTTTGAGAAACTGAAATTAGGGCAGATAAACAGTGGACTTGTTCTTATAAATCCATGTGTAGGGTGCATCTTCAAAATCTAAGAAAGCACTCCTCCAGTTGTCCCTACTTTCTGAGGCAACATCCTTGGACATAGTTTCATTTTTGCCATTGTCCAATTAATTAACTCATAACCAAAATATTATGGATGTTAATCAACTAATCACTCGTTATGCCGTTGGAGAAAGGAACTTCAATGGTATTTTATTATCTCAAGCTAACCTACAAGGGGCAAAATTGGGTGGTGTAGACTTTGGGAAGGCGGATATCCGAGGCGCGAATTTGGTACGGGTAAATCTCTGTGGAGCTAATTTGAGTGAAGCAAATCTCTGTGGAGCTAACTTGGAACACGCTAATTTATCTGATGCAATCCTCAGTGGAGCTAACTTGAACCAAGCAATTCTCACAACTGCCAATTTAAATGAATCAGATTTAAGTGGTGCATCTCTAAAACAGGCTAACTTGAGTGAAGCCGAATTGCATATGGCATCCCTAAGTGCAGCTAACTTAGAAGGGGCAAATCTTGAGGGAGCGAAAATGAGTGGAGCCAGAATGTGGAAAGCTAATCTCAGAGGAGCAGATTTAAGTGGAGCTGACTTAAGTGAGGCAAACTTAAGTGAAGCAAATTTGACTGGAGCTAATATAAATGCCACAGATATGAGTGAAGCTTTTTTGACTGGAGCCATTATGCCTGATGGCAGTATTCATAGATAGCTAGAAGGGGCACGAGCCCTCTAGTAACGCTCCTTGATTGCAGGCACTATAATCACTATCGGCTCTTGATTTGGGAGCATCCCGAATTTTCATAAATAATCTATCCCATACCCTCCCCAAAAGTACACCTGCTTGGAGATAGCTTTGGCATCTTTAGATGATACTTGCAAGAAATGTTGAAAAAATTATAAGTATTTTTAGCAATGTTAAAAATATACTTGATACTAGTGATACAGCACTACGCAGTTAGGTGAGGACATTGTTAAATGCACCAAACCTATAAACAATAAACTTACGCCTGATGTGAATTAAAAACGTCTCTTATCTAATGAAGGTTTTGAGACTTGCCCAAAATCATGGTTTTGGAATTATCAACGTAATAACAATGGTTTCAGCACTTAATTCACATTAAACGTAACTTATTACTTATTACTTATTACTTGTGCGTAGTGCTATACAAACAGTAGTAAAGCAGGTGTGACTTTTCTCCCACACCGCACTCATTAAGGAGATTGCTTATGGCTGGTATCAAGGTAGCTCTCAAAGCTGACAGTGGAAACTATGCAGCCCGGTGTAACAACTGTATACCCGGCGGTGCATATCCTGACAGCGTCTTTGTCCATGTTACAGATTTGGCGGGTTCCCCTTGGGCACATTGGGAAATCGAACATCTGGATAATGGAAAGTACGCCTTGAAGGCTGACAGTGGAAAATATATGGCTCGGTGTAACAACTGTATCTCCGATGGTGCCTATCCTGACAGCGTCTTTGTCCATGCCACGAACCCCAATGGAGAACCCTGGGCACAGTGGGAAATCGAACGTCTAGACAATGGAAAGTACACCCTGAAGGCTGATAGTGGAAACTATGCGGCTCGATGCAACAACTGCGTCCCCGGCGGTGCCTATCCTGACAATGTCATGGTGCATTCCACGAACCCCAGTGGAGAGCCTTGGGCACAGTGGGAGATCATTTTCCTACCATAATAACGGTAATGGAGATATTTCTCCCGAGAAGGCTTCGGAAGCTTGATTAAGCAAAGACTGTAGTCAAATAAGAACTAATAAGTAATAAGTAATAAGTAATAAGTAATAAGTATTTTGGCTCTCCCAGATATTGCTTCGTTCACTCAAGACGCAACGCTAGAAAAATTACGGTACAGGATTCCTATCAAGGTATGGTGGGAGCGTGAGAACCCCTACGCTTTAGCGAGGGGATGAAACGCAACTCAAGGGGATTTATCCCCAAGTTTTCTGGTATAATTACACTGGCGGTAAAGCGCAATTACTATTACCGGGCAACTCAGCCCCATCATGGATCGTCAAGACAAATATCACCACTAAAATCAGTAACGGTGAGTCAGCGCGGTGGACGGGTTCCCCAGCATAAAGCGACTGACGAACCCGAAGGGTGACGCGACCTGCACGATAAAGCCTAAAAAGGGTAGAGCAATTGTTCATACAAGAATTTAGACCCGTTTGGGGAGGGGCACTTCCTGAACTCTAAGCAAAATGCCTGTGGAGGCGGTCTGGCGGGGACAAAAAACATAGGTTATTTGTCTAGTTAAGAGCCTAAGAGGATGTTTGTCAAGTGTTTAATGAATCAATCAAGCCAGTCTTCTGAGCATTAACCGAATCATTGCGACTTGTACAAATGTTTCATGGGTCTGGGGTAAAATCTCGTAGTCTTTACTTAATCGGCGACACCAATTAAACCAACCAAAACTGCGCTCGACAACCCAACGTCTTGGCAATAGGACAAAGCCTTTAGCTTCAGTGGGACGACGTACAACCTCTAAAATCCAACGATAAGTGTCCATAACCCATCTCATGAAACCTTCACCTTGATATCCGGAATCAACCCAAATCAACACAAGGCGATTTAGGCGGTCGCTAATCCTATTCTTCGCTTGCGCGAATAACTGTTTTGCTCCTGCTCTATCGGATTCATAAGCAGAGGTAACTACAACCATTAGAACTAACCCAAGAGTGTCAACAAGTAAATGTCGTTTACGTCCCTTAACTAGTTTGCCTGAATCAAAACCAACAGCTTGAGATACCATTGTTCCGTTTTCTACAGATTGACAATCAACTATTGCTGCACTTGGATTTGGTTCACGGTTTTCCAACACACGTACCCATTGCTGAAGTTTATGGTTCATATGTTCCCATGTGCCATCCATACGCCATTTTCGGAAGTAGTAGTATACCGTTTGCCATTTGGGGAAGTCATGAGGCAACATACGCCATGCACAACCTGCACAAAGAATATAAAAAATGGCACTCATAACTGCACGTAAGTTAACACAACGAGGACGACACCCTGGATTTTCCGCAGGAATAAGCTCACATAGCAATTCCCATTGTTCATCTGTTAGGTCTGTTGGATATGATGTAGACATTGCTCTAGTAACCCTGTCGCATTTTTTCTACTGACAGAATAACGTTACTGGAGCTTTTTTAGACTTTCCAAACATCCTCTAAGAGGCAGGAAGAAAATGTGGAGTAGCACGGGTTCACCCTACTACGGAACAACATTTTTGAATCCCCTTCGTTTCAACAAGGGGAGTATGTCAATTAATTTGTAAATGTGGAAGGGCTTAGATCCCCGATTTTTTTCTAAATCGGGGATCTTAATTTATTCACAAAAAATTGAAAACTGCTATACATGCCGAGATATTCTAGATGCTTTACCGTTACTAGGGGTAACATATCCCCGGTCTCTAGTCTCTTCTCTACCCTACACCGAAGCCGCTAACGCATCTACAAGGATACCAATGGCGAATCAGGGGTATCTCTTGGGAGTGGGGGAGTGGGAGAGTGGGGGAGTGGGGGCAGAAAAAACCAGCCCAAATTATGACAGTAATCCCCAGCCTTTAGCATAATCAGGGGTCATACCTACTATTCGCCAGCAGCATCCTACAAGAAGTCGAGGATCGCTCAAACCTGTAGTCAATTAAGAAGGGCTAAATATTTATGGACAATTTGAGCAACAAATGTTAGATATATAATATCTCATACTCATAACGACTACAGATAAGCGTATAGTGATTATGATTAGAGATTAATGTTTGTCGCCGAATTATAGAGAGGAAACACTATGGATCTGTCAAACTCCAACACTGCAAATAATTTAGAAGCGGCTTTTGGTGGAGAGTCAATGGCGAATCGCAAATATTTATTTTTTGCGGAAGTGGTTCGTAAGTTGGGGATGTCTGAACTTTCCAAGTTATTTAAGGAAACAGCAAATCAGGAGACAGAACACGCATTTGCTCACTTTCGGCTGATGCATCCAGAGTT
>JASJCJ010000241.1 GCA_030066045.1 Calothrix sp. MO_167.B12 | reverse complement strand
TAGGGTTTGCTGAATAACTGAAAAATATTGATGTATCAATTCTTTGAGGCTATTTTATTGGGTCAGGGCGTGCAAGTCAATTAGGATTTTAAACCTAAAATCCTTGCATCTGCTATTTTTGATGGTAAAAAGAGTAGAAACCCATAGGCACCGAACTATTGCCTATTGCCTATTGCCTATTCCCTACCCCCACCAAGAGACTTTTTCAGCAAGCCCTATGTATACAATTTAGACGCTTAACAGCTTAATCTACTTACACGATCTTATGCGAAACCGAAGAAACAACTGCCTTTCGGACAAGCGGTGAAGAATGGATCTATGGTGTTGTAAGTAATACCCCACTGAATATCAATACCACCAGCCACAGTACTCATCTCCTCATCTGAGAGTTTAATCACCCCCGCCGGGTTTTCTGGCAGTTGCGATCGCTGTTCTTCACTCAAGCTGTTGCGATATTCTGGATCTTTCCAAGCGCGAATAATATCTTCTTTCGACATAGTTTTTCTCCTTGATTTCAGATTATTTATTGTTATAATCAGATTTTTCATGACCTGATTCAATTACTATGATCTGACATATTTTTTATATTTTCAATCATTTAAGTACCAAATAATAGCAAAAACTGATATAGTTATTTCTTGATTTTTTCCTCAAATCAAATATGCTATAGAATTAAATTAATTAAAATAGTATGTAATTGCCAAAAAAGAATGATTTTTGAGGAAATAATTGAAGCAGTTTTTTCTTTTTTTATTCAACTAACTGGATGTTAAACTCGCGTTGGAGTTAAATTTCGGCACGGCTCAATCACCACAGGAAAGAATCGACTGTCAATGTTAAACTATCTCAACACTCAATTAAAATTTTTTCACTCATAATAAAGATATGCATAAAAGCCAAAATTTGTCATAAAAGTAAATTAGCAACAGCCACTCGCCATTTGTGGAAAACTAGCTATGGGCAAGTTAGTCATCTTAAAATTAGCAGAAGGTAGCTTTGAGTCAGGGTTTGCTGTGACTCTGCAAATAAGTGATGAAAATGCCCGCCCTACTGTGGAAATCACGGGTAATCTACCCCCGAATCCAGACATTCTCCGCCTTTATTACCGTTGGCAATCTATTTATCTTAATTTACGGCTACCATCTCGCCCCATAGGTTTACCAAAGCAAATTAATCAAGCCCCCAGTTTAGAAGAATGCCAACAGTTAGCGAGGGAATTTAAAGTAAATTTTAATACCTGGCTTACCTGTGATTCCTTCCGTCCCATCCGCGAGAAATGGCTGCAACAACTCACGCCCGGGGATAACATCCGCGTACTTATACAAACTAAAGACCTAGGATTGCAAAAACTCCCCTGGCATCTTTGGGAGTTACTAGAACGTTATCCTCAGGCAGAAGTAGCCCTGAGTGCCCCCAGCTACGAACAGGTGAAGCGCATGGCAACTACTTGCGAAAAAATCAAAATACTGGCTATTTTGGGTGATAGTCAAGGAATTGATACCCAAGCAGATCGGGCAATTCTAGAAAAATTACCTAATGCAGACATCACTTTTGTAGTGGAACCAGAACCCAAAGACCTCACCGATCAGTTATGGTCACAGCATTGGCAGATTTTATTTTTTGCCGGACACAGTGCGACTCAAGTAACAGATGAAACTGGAAAAATCTACATCAATCAATTTGCAAGTCTGACAATTAGTGAGTTAAAGTATGCCTTGAGAAAGGCAGTGGAACGGGGTTTACAATTGGCGATTTTCAACTCCTGTGATGGTTTGGGATTGGCACGGGAGTTTGCAGATTTACATATTCCCCAAATCATCGTCATGCGAGAGCCAGTACCTGACCAAGTGGCACAAGAATTTTTGAAGTATTTTTTGCAAGCCTTCTCACGGGGAGACTCCTTGTATTTATCGGTACGGGAGGCAAGGGAAAGATTACAGGGATTGGAAAATCAATATCCCTGTGCCACGTGGTTGCCCGTCATCTGTCAAAACCCTGCTGAAGTGCCGTTGACTTGGTCAGAATTGTGTATAAATTCACGCAAAAATAGCACATATTTACCTGAAATTACGCATACCAAAACCATCAAAAATCGCCTTCCCTTGTCATTGATGCTATTGACAAGCATGGCAATAACAGGGCTATTGATGGGTGTGCGATATCTGGGAGTACTGCAACCTCTCGAACTCAAGGCATTTGACCAAATGCTGCAACTACGTCCTCCTGAGATTCCAGACCCACGGCTACTGATTGTAACTGTGACAGAAGCAGATGTACAGGCACAACAATCGGAAAACCTACGGGGTTCCTTGTCAGACAAATCCCTTGCCCAATTATTAGAAAAATTAGAGCCATATCAACCAGCAGCGATTGGTTTGGATATATACCGGGATTATGGGGTGGGAAAAGATTATCCCAAATTAGCACAAAGGATGCAAAAAAGCGATCGCTTGGTAGCAGTATGTAGAGTCAGCAATCCCCAAACTGATACATCAGGTGTTGCCCCACCCCCAGAAGTTTCTGTTGATCGTTTGGGTTTTAGCGATATTCTTCTGGATGCAGATAATGTGGTGCGTCGCCATTATTTAGCCTTAACTCCTCCTCCTTCTTCTAGTTGCAATGCCTCCTACGCTTTAAGTGTGCAACTAGCTCTACGTTACCTCTATACCAAGGGGATTAAGCTACAATTTACTCAAGAGGGCGCGTGGCAGCTGGGCAAGTTAAAATTTAAACCCCTAGAAGCACATACTGGAGGCTACCAAGGAATTGATAGTAGGGGGCACCAAATCCTGCTCAATTACCGTTCCTCTCCTTCTCCAAAAGAAATTGCTTCCCAAATTACCTTGAGACAAGTGCTAGAGGGTAAACTCAATGCCCCAGCAGTCAAAGATAAGATAGTTCTAATTGGCACCACAGCAGAGAGTTTTCGAGATTATTCCTTGACTCCCTACACCTTTCAAGGTAAGTTGCAAACCATACCGGGAGTGATTCTACAAGCACAAATGGTCAGTCAACTGCTGAGTGCTGCTTTGGATGAGCGAACCCTGCTATGGAGTTGGTCAATATGGGGTGAGGTGATTTGGGTTTGGGGTTGGTCTGTAATTGGTGGTTTGCTGGCTTGGTATTGGCGACGACCTAGTTATTTGGTGTTGGCTGTTGGGGTCGGATTTGTTGTTTTATATAGCAGTGCAAGCGTCTTATTAATTTCACTTGGCTGTTGGGTTCCTCTAGTTCCTGCGGCCCTAGCTTTGGCAGGTACTAGTGCTTTGTCTCATAAGTTCTGAAGGGACAAAAATATAGTGGGAGCGTCTCGCTCCCTGTTTCCAGAAAGCGGGATTTCTAACCCGCACTACAATAAACTATCAAAATCAGTAATTTTTTGGGTGGGCAACTTTGATGATTGTTATTAGTGAAGCTTCTTCTTGAATTTGATAAACAACACGGTATTCATTTAAATGAAATAAATATAAATGCTTTTCATCTTCCAGCTTTTTTACCCCTTCTGGAAGCGGGTTCAATGCCAATTCTTCTAGCTTCATCATTAATTGATGCTGTACTGAAGAATCCAGATTTTCAATCTTTTGTATAGCATCAGATACAACTTGGACTTGATAACTCACTGTCCTAACTTCCTTTTGAGGTCTTCAAGAGATTTTGTGCCGATTTGTGATGCTGACTCTAAGATTACACGAGCGTCTTTTACATCTGTTTTGTCACGATTTTCTTCAATTAATTTACGTAACTGCTCCATAGAGGTAATCTCAATTCCTGGTTCCTCTTTTAACTTGTTAGTTAATGCATAAAAAGCCTCCTGATCGTCTCGATGTTCTAGCACATAGGCTCTTAATTCTTGTTTACTCATCTGTTGAAAATTTGGCTTGCTCATAAGTACCTCACTTTACCATTTGCCAATATTTCTAATTGAGTTTCTTGCCCAGCAAGGATATAAATCCGGTTTGTTGTTTCATCGAGTCTGAGTAAATGAATTGAACAATACATATTAGTTAATTGATAGCAAACCCGAAAAAGCTCCTTTGCTTGCTCTACTGTTGGTTCTTGCATAATTTAATGAGTGCGGGAGTTTTTTGTCCCAATTGGACTAGTACTCTGGCAAGGCAACTTTGATGGGTGAAAGAATTAACCGCAAAGGCGCAAAGAGCGCAAAGTTAGAGAGGAGAGAATAAGTATAGAACTTGGTTTACTTTGCAAAGTTAACTTGCCAAACCACTAGTTTGCTCCCGCTTCATGCTATTTTTCTTTCAAATGGCAACACCAGTCCCGTAGCCTTCTTAATGGAAGAGGAATTCTTATTTATCTTTGCTCCTGCTGCTACATCAGATTTGATTGACTCAGTAGTGATTGCTTCTGTATCTCCATCGTCATCTGGCAAATATTTAAGTAAATCGCCTGGGAGACAGCCCAGTGCTTTGCAAAAACGGTCAAAAGCATCCAGAGTCAGAGATGAAACTCTCCCTTGCTCAATTTTTTGTATGTTTTGGACGCTGTAACCAGTTATCCTAGCCAAATCATTTTGGGATATTCCTTTTGCTTCTCTAATTTTCTTAAGTGTGATTAACACTGCCATTTCCTTAACTCATGCTCCTAATAGTATCACTACTGATAGTTGTGGTGCTAATCATTGCATACCTCAAAGTGATATTAACTCCTAGTAGATAACGAAAGGTTGTATTACTAAGACTAATAGAAAACAACTGAATTGGATATCTATTGCTACTGTTAGTTGTGATACTATTAATAGTAGCAAAGGCAAAACAAGGGTCAGAATAATTCGTAATTCGTAATTTGTAAGTTGGCGAATTAATGAATGGTCTAGCCCCTCATTCCTCGTTCCTTGTCTCTGGCAAGGAATGCAGCGACTGAGGCTCCAGCCTCAAATCCGGGCTGGAGGCGGAAGCCTCCTCCAAATATATTTCTAAGTTGCTTGCTTTTTTCTGTTCCCTGTTCCCTTCTGCCTTCGTCAATTTTGATTAACTCGATTATGAAACATCATTGGCAAACAATACCTTTAGTAATCATTTTATTAAGTAATGTTACTTACTACCCAGAAGCTGGGGCACAATTAGTTACCTCTAGCAAGACCTCAATCCAATTTAAATCGCCACCGCCACCACCGGATCGAAGTGCTGCCGGAGAACGTGGAGAAGCAGCTAGTAGGGGATGTGGTAATAACAAGCAATCTCTCATGGCATTGGTTCCTGATTACAAACAAACCATTAAATTGGATGGAGGAGAAACAATTCCAATTACCAAAGTTTGGGGTTTAACAACTGCTGAATATCCTACTTTTTGGTTTTTTGTTCCTTATGACAAATCATCGATTACAAAAATGGAATTTGTTATCAAGGATGAGTCCCAAAAACCTAGTAAAACGATATATAGAGCTTTCTTAAATAAACCAGAAAGACCAGGGATTATTGGCATTCCCATAGATAAAACTGCGAAACCACTGCAAGTAAGCCAAACAAAGCATCAAAAAATGTATCGTTGGTTCTTCAAGGTGAGAGTGAAGTGTAACCCAGAACAGTCAGCAGAGTTACGAACTGTTGAAGGATGGATAGAACGGGTTAAGCTGAATCCAACATTAGCAGATAGCCTCAAACAGGTAAAACCTTTGCAACAAGCAGCACTTTATGCAGAAAACGGTATTTGGCACAATGCCCTGACAACTTTGGCAAAACTCCGTCTTGCTAATCCCAAAGATGCCTCACTGTTGGCAAATTGGACAAGTTTGCTGAAATCCGAAGAACTGGATAGTTTAGCAAACCACTCCCTGATTAATTGTTGCCAACCAACTAATTGACATTCGTAATGCCTCTTATAAGAAGCGCGAAGTAGGGGCGCATTGCGTGCGCCCTTGAGGAGTTAAGAACAAAGCATTTTCATCGGCAGGTTGTGAGATTTTCCCGTGGAGGGCTAATTTGTAATTGGTAATTAAAAATTCATCAATTATGTAAAGCTTATGGCTCCCAATCAATCCTGACTTCAGGCATAGGATCAATTCAAAATCTCAAATCTAAAATCTAAAATTGATTGACCTCTCCAAATCAGAAATAGATAAACATCCTAATATATACAAGTAATGCTATATGTATATGAGGGTGGCAATGTCTACCATTAAAGAAGAAATGCCCGTTCTGGTTCGCCATGAAGGTGACTGGATAGGTACTTATACCGTTGTTGATGCTGAAGCTAAAATCCTTGACAAGTATGAATCACATTTGACTTGCCAGTTTCCAGAGGATGGTTCTTCTCCCTACTACCAAATTAACCGTTACAAGTGGGCTGATGGGAAGGTGGAAGAATATGAGTTTCCGGGAATGTATGAGGATAAAAAGCTATTATTTGATACTGAAAGGATTAACGGTGAAGCCTGGGAAATAGACGATTCAACGGTAGTTTTGAAATTTACCTATAAGGGTCAACCAGAAATTTACGTTTTGGAAATGATTTATTTGAGTCCTGACAATAACTACCGTTCCCGTACCTGGCACTGGTTTAATAATGGTAAACTGTTTCAACGTACCCTGATCCAAGAAGAACGGATGGGATAAACTCGGGAGCATCCCAATTGTTGAAAAATACCCAAAGGCTAGAAGCAAGCGGGCTATACAAACAAAGCCTGCCTACCCAGGCTAGAAGTTTTTAGCCCATGCAGGTGTCTACCCGCACCGTAGACATGAAGTGGCTGCTGTTAAGTAGCTGCTGTTGCGTCTAATGTTCGTGTAGCGATACCCTTCTAGTACACCTCGGCGTAAATAAACCAACCATTTATAAAACGTCAAAGCCAGAAAACACAATACTTTTGACTTTTGATTTTTGACTTTTGACTGACGCGCAGCGGTACTAGGGTATTGGATAGATTATTTCTTAAAATTTGGGATGCTCCCATAACCTCAGCACTATAATAATCGCAACTTCCTGTAATGCTGGGAATTATGGGGAGTTGTCATCATAACTGATCACTAATAACTAATAACTGATAACTGTTTCCGACATGGCAAAAGGCGAAAAAATTAACTTTTCTACTCCTAGTGGTTTTCCAGAGTTTCTCCCCAGCGAAAAACGTTTGGAATCCTATTTACTTGACACTATCCGTAAAGTCTTTGAAAGCTACGGATTTACTCCCATTGAAACCCCGGCAGTAGAACGATTAGAAGTTCTCCAAGCTAAAGGCAATCAAGGGGACAATATTATTTATGGTATTGAACCCATCTTGCCACCAAATCGGCAAGCAGAGAAAGATAAGGCGGGGGAAGGTGGCTCTGAGTTACGGGCATTAAAGTTTGACCAAACTGTCCCCCTAGCGGCTTATATCGCCCGCCATTTGAATGATTTAACCTTTCCCTTTGCCCGTTACCAAATGGATATGGTGTTTCGGGGTGAGCGAGCTAAGGATGGACGTTTTCGCCAATTCCGTCAGTGTGATATTGATGTGGTGGCGCGGCGAGAACTCAGTTTACTTTATGATGCCCAAATGCCGGCGATTATCTCTGAGATATTTGAGGCAATTAATATTGGTGATTTCCTAATTCGCATCAACAACCGTAAAATTTTGACGGGTTTCTTCCAGTCTGTGGGTATTGCAGCAGATAAAATTAAAACCTGCGTCACCATAGTTGATACCCTAGAGAAAGTGGGTGAAACAAAAGTTAAACAAAAGTTAGAACAAGAAGGGGTATCCCCAGAGCAGACTCAAAAAATCATTGATTTTATTCAAATTGATGGCAACGTTGACAATATTTTAGATAAACTCAAACACTTCAGCCAAAGTCTTCCTGAATCTGAGCAGTTTAGTTTGGGAGTAACGGAGCTAGAAACGGTAATTGCTGGGGTACGGAATTTAGGGGTTGCTGAGAATCGCTTCACCGTTGACTTATCAATTGCCAGGGGACTGGATTACTATACGGGTACAGTTTATGAAACCACCCTCCTGGGACATGAAGCCTTGGGTAGTATTTGTTCTGGGGGTAGATACGAGGAACTGGTAGGAACATTTTTAGGGGAAAAAATGCCGGGAGTGGGTATTTCCATCGGTTTAACTCGGTTAATGAGTCGCTTACTCAAAGCTGGGATTTTAAATTCCCTTTCCCCTACACCAGCCCAGGTAATGGTGGTGAATATGCAAGAGGATTTAATGCCTCTTTATCTAAATGTGTCGCAAAAGCTACGTCAAGCGGGATTGAAGGTGGTGACTAGCTTTGACAAGCGCAATTTGGGTAAACAATTGCAACTAGCTGATAAACAGGGAATTAGATTTTGTGTAATTATTGGTTCTGAAGAAGCAGCAGCACAGAAGTCTTCCTTAAAAGATTTGTCTACCAGGGAGCAAATAGAAGTAACTTGGGATAATTTAGCGGAGGAAATTAACCAGCGATCGCGATCGTAATATTGTGTCATCTGTTCAAACTGGTTAATTATGAGTATACACGGGTCTGGTACCTTCTCAATCAAAGTAAGGTGGGCAGTGCCCACCCTACGTACTCATGCTATAAACTTTCAAAACTACGCTGCTTCATCAAAATCTAAAATTCAAAATTGAATGATACAAACACTACCAAAACTAATAACTTTTGCAGAATTTATTGATTGGCATTGTCGCTCATACTAGGATAAACCCGCCTTATAAAAACACAATAATTGTGTAGTCTCAAAATCATCTTCATATAAGCACTCATACCTATCAAAATTGTGCTTGCGGGCAATTGCAGATAGTGTATTTTGACTTTCAGGAAAATCACAAGTGGATATATGATTTTCAATCATTGCATACTCTTGAGATGAGATTAAAGACCAATCTTGACGAACATTATTTAAGTAGCGTTTAATATAAGTTTCTCGATCTTCTGCTGACAATCGAATAGCATCAATGATAATCAGTATTCCATGCGGTTTGAGTAGATGGAATATTTGACCAATAACTGAGTCCTTTTCTTCCAGACTCAAATGGTGAAGAGCAAAAGAAGTTATAACGACATCAAAGCTATATTCCTGCTGTTTGACTAATTGATTGACAGCTGTAAGAATATCATCTTGGATAAAAGTTTTCTCACAGGGAATTCGCTCTAGATTACCCTGAGCAATTTCTAACGCTACCTCAGATAAGTCTATGCCCTTGTAGGCAGAAATCAAGGTATTCAATAAAGCTTGTGTGGTAAAGCTAGCATCACCACATCCTAAATCAAGCAAGGAAAAAGGTGTTTGAAAGTAGTTACCTAGGAAATCATGTAAGATACCATAAATTTCCTGATGCCCCATGTAATTATTATTCAGCACTTTTTGGTAAAGTTGCCACTGTTCGTTAAAGAACTGATTATCTGTGTTCATTTGTATGTATCTGTGGTTAAATTGCTACAAATAAGGAATTTCTAATATTCATAAGGAACACGCGGTATGCGGGAAACCCAGTCTTTTTAAAGCTGGGAGGGAAGCGACACGGGTGGTTTTAACCACCGTGTGCTTCGGTGTATTTGGTGGATGGTTAGTCCGCTCAATGGTAAAGTTAGCTTCGATAATGTTTATGGTCGGTACTTTCCCAACAACACTGGCTTAACTCAGTTACACCTGTTTAATTGCTGGGTTACAGAGCAAGGAACTAGCTACGCATTCCTTGGTGTGAACTTAAACGCTTACCATAAACGTAGGAAAT
>JASJCJ010000240.1 GCA_030066045.1 Calothrix sp. MO_167.B12 | reverse complement strand
ACTTCCTAAACGCTAAACAAAATGCCTGTGGAGGCGGTCTGGCGGGGGCAAAAAACATAGGTGATTTGCCTAGTTAAGAGCCTAAGAGGCAGGAAGAAAATGTGGAGTAGCACGGGTTCACCCTGCTACCGAACAACATTTTTGAATCCCCTTCGTTTCAACAAGGGAAGTATGTCAAAAAATACCCCCTTGCAAGTGGGAAGAATAACTGTGATCAATGAGCCAATTGCCATAGAAGCAATTGGCGTAGTAGAAGGTGTGAAAATCAATATCAAGAATAAGCTGTTATTTTTCCCTGGGGCATTAGCCAGAAATCACAATTGCCAAAAATCTAGTCTGAGACTATGTTTCAGACTATGTTTTAGCCACTCACCCCAAAAAATTAGAAAAACTTTGCGAAAGTACTTGCAATTTTCTGTAGTTTACTTTAATATTATTAATCGTTGCGTTCCTCAGTAGCTCAGCGGTAGAGCGGTCGGCTGTTAACCGATTGGTCGTAGGTTCGAATCCTACCTGGGGAGTTGACTTAATCTCAAGGGATAAAAGGTGAAGTATGAAAGCTAATAACTTTAAACTTCATCTCCCGGAGATACGAAATTTATGGTCTCTGGATCCAAATGTAACTTTTCTTAATCATGGTTCATTTGGTGCTTGTCCCAAAGCTGTGTTATCCTTTCAGCAACAGTTAAGGGCAAAATTGGAGGCTGAACCAGTTCGTTTTTTCACTAGAGAATGGGAACCCCTGATTGATGACTCTAGGAATCAACTGGCTGCTTTTGTAGGTGCTGATAGGCAAGATTTAGTATTTGTGCCCAACGCCACAACTGGGGTAAATGCTGTGTTGCGTTCCCTACATTTCTCAGCAGGTGACGAGTTACTAACAATTAACCACGAATATAATGCTTGTCGCAATGCCCTAGATTTTATTGCTAGTCGCAGTGGTGCGCGGGTGGTGGTAGCGAAAATACCCTTTCCTTTAGATTCACCCGAACAGATAATAGCAGCGGTTCTAGAGCGAATTTCAGCCAAAACAAAGTTGGTTTTATTGGATCATATAACTAGTCACACAGGGTTAATTTTACCCATTCCAGAATTGGTAAAGGAATTACAGGTACGTGGTGTAGATATTCTCATAGATGGTGCTCATGCACCGGGAATGATTCCCTTAAATTTACCAGAAATTGGGGCGACTTATTACATTGGAAATTGTCATAAATGGTTGTGCGCTCCCAAAGGAGCTGCATTTTTATATGTGCGAAGGGATAAACAGTCAGAAATTCGTCCCTTAACAATTAGTCATGGTGCTAACTCTCCACGTACAGACAAGAGTTCTTTTCAGTTGGAATTTGACTGGATGGGAGCTGGCGATCCTACAGCTTATATATGCGTAGCAGAAGCAATTAAGTTTATGGGTTCTTTGTTGCCTGGTGGGTGGGATGAGTTGAGACACCGCAACCATAAATTGGTGTTGCAGGGAAGAGAGTTGTTATGTGATGCGCTGAAAGTATTACCACCATGTCCTGAGGATATGATAGGTTCTATGGCGGTGATTCCCATGCCAGAATCTTGGGAAAATCGGGATTTTGCATCTGTACGGGACGAGTTATTGGATAATTTTGATATTGAAGTACCTATTATTCCTTGGCAAGAACAACCAAGGTTATTGATGCGGATATCAGCTCAGATTTATAACTCTATAGAGGAGTATGAGTATTTGGCAAAGTCATTAGGGCAAGTAATAAGTAATAAGTAATAAGTATTTTGGCTATCCTACATATTTTTTCGTTCACCCCAGACGAGGGAACCAATTTTTTCTCATCACCTCATCATCCCATCATCCCATCATCCCATCACCTCTTTCAAATCAGTCCCACTCTGCGAGAAGCTGCGCTTCGCGTCTACATGGACGTTAATCATCAACTATTAACCATTTTCAAGCTAGCCCCCACGGGAAAATCCCACAACCAGTCAACTAACAACTAACAACCAACAACCATTTTCAAGCTAGCCCCTTATGAACGTTTGTACACAACTAAACATGAAAATAATCCCTTCACTCTGGGCGGGGAAACCCCGCCCCTACTCCTACTCTACGAGAAGCCACTTCGTGTCTACACTCCTTCCCTCTTTCACTCCTTCACTCCCTATTTTCTAGCTAGGAGCTTATTATTCATTACCGCTAATTGAAATGTTTAGTCACAATAGAATTAAGCGATCGCAATCTAAAATCTACCATCTAAAATTGAATGACTGCAATCTCTAATATACCCAGTGTTGGCAAAACTCCCTATCTCTTGAGGTTATTTCAGTTTATTGCCCAGCCAATAGAATATGTGGAGAATTACGCAAAACTCTATGGAGACACTTTTTACATTCCTGGTAAAAACGATACTCCCATTGTTTATTTCAGCACCCCAGAAGCACTACAACAAATTTTTACCGCCGCTCCTCAACAATTTGAATCAGGTAGAGGCAACCTAGGATTAAAATTTCTTCTAGGGGTGAATTCTCTGATTTTATTGGATGGAGAACGCCATCAGCGTCAGCGTCAATTATTAGCTCCTCCTTTTCATGGGGAACGGATGCGTGCCTATGGGGATATTATCCGTGAAATTACTCAAAAGATAAGTAAGAATTGGCAGTTAAACAAACCATTTAATATTCGTGCATCGATGCAAGAAATTTCCCTGCGGGTAATTTTAAGGGTGGTGTTTGGCTTAGATGAAGGACAGCATTTAGAAGAATTGCGTGACAAGATAACTAGCTTACTGGATTTCATGGGATCTCCCTTGATGTCCGCCGCTTTATTCTTACGGTTTATGCAAACAGATTTGGGTGGGTGGAGTCCTTGGGGGAGGGTGCTACGCCTCAAAGCGAGGATTGATGAGTTGATTGATGAACTTATTCAAGAACGTAGAGCCGAATCTGACCAAAATCGCCAAGATATCCTCAGTCTACTCATATCTGCCCGTGATGCCAATGGGGAAGGGATGACTAATGATGAGTTGCGGGATGAGTTAATGACCCTATTATTAGCAGGACATGAAACCACTGCATCTGGTTTAACCTGGGCATTTTACTGGTTAGATATGTTACCAGATGTCAGGGAAAAATTATGTGGAGAATTGGATACTTTGAGTGATATGTCAGATGTTAGTGCAATTGCCAAATTACCATACCTCACCGCAGTATGTCAGGAAAGCCTGCGGATTTATCCAATTGTCATGACTAGTTTTCTGCGAATTCTCAAATCACCAATGGAAATTACAGGTTACAAACTCCCTGCTGGAAGTCTGATTATTCCCAGTATTTATTTAGCCCACCACCGGGAAGAAGTGTATCCCCAGTCAAAGCAATTTAAACCAGAACGCTTTTTAGAACGGCAATTTTCACCCTATGAATATTTACCCTTTGGTGGTGGAAATCGTCGCTGTATTGGGATGGCATTTGCCATGTATGAAATGAAGTTGGTATTAGCAACTATTCTCTCCCAATTCCAATTATCCCTGGTTAATAAGCGTCCTGTGCGTCCCGTGCGTCGTGGTTTAACTTTAGCAGCACCAAGCGGGATGAGAATGATTGTCAAGTCAGAAGTCAAAAGTTAAAAGTCAAAAGTAAAGAGAGAAGGAGTGATGGAGTGAGGGAGTGAGGGAGTGAGGGAGTGAAGGAGGGAATGCTCTTAACCGTCAACCATCAACTGTCAACTATCAACTAACAACTAACAACTAACAACTAACAACCAACAACTAACAACTATCAACCACCAACCCGTCACCAATTCGCTGTAAGCTGTTTATCTGTGGCGTTTGTAGCAGTGCAATATGGCAACCATTAATGATAACTACCTGAAGTTAAAAGCAGGTTATTTATTCCCGGAAATTGCTCGTCGAGTCAATACCTTTACCCAATCTAACCCCAATGCTCCTATTATTAAACTCGGTATTGGTGATGTCACCGAACCCTTACCATCAGCTTGTTGCACGGCGATGATTAAAGCTGTGGAAGATATGGGCAATCACTCAACTTTTAAAGGTTATGGTCCCGAACAGGGTTATAATTGGTTAAGGGAAAAAATTGCCGCCCAAGATTTCCAAGCACGGGGATGTGATGTTGATGCTTCAGAAATCTTCATTTCTGATGGTTCTAAGTGCGATACTGGTAATATTCTTGACATTTTTGGTAAAAATAATACTATTGCCGTCACCGATCCAGTTTATCCTGTGTATGTAGACACAAACGTAATGGCAGGACATACGGGTGCTGGTAATGATGATGGTAAGTATGAAGGTTTAGTATATATACCAATTACCGCAGATAATAATTTTACAGCGACTATTCCTACCCAGAAAGTTGATTTAATTTATCTGTGCTTCCCCAACAACCCCACAGGAGCAGTGGCAACTAAAGAACATCTCCAGGCTTGGGTGGACTATGCCAAAGCCAATGATGCCATTATTTTCTTTGATGCAGCTTACGAAGCGTTTATCACCGACCCCAGTATACCCCATTCTATCTATGAAATTGAAGGGGCAAGGGATTGTGCGATCGAATTTCGTTCTTTCTCTAAGAATGCAGGGTTTACTGGTACTCGTTGTGCGTTAACAGTTGTACCTAAGACTCTCACAGCTAAAGCTGCTGATGGTTCTGATGTGGAGTTGTGGAAACTGTGGAATCGTCGCCAGTCTACCAAATTTAACGGTGTTTCCTACATTGTGCAACGGGGTGCGGAAGCGGTTTATTCGGAAGCTGGGAAAGCGCAAATTAAAGAATTGGTGAGCTTTTATTTAGAAAACGCCAAGATTATCCGCGAGAAACTCAATGCTGCGGGATTGCAGGTATATGGGGGTGTAAATGCACCTTATGTTTGGGTGAAAACTCCTAATGGCTTATCGAGTTGGGATTTCTTTGATAAATTGCTGCAAACCTGTAACGTGGTGGGAACACCTGGTTCTGGTTTTGGCGCTGCGGGTGAAGGTTATTTCCGTATTTCTGCATTTAACAGTCGGGAGAATGTGGAAGAAGCAATGAAGCGAATTACTGAGAAGTTTAAGGTTTAGGGATTTGGGGTGGGTGCTTCCCACCCTCAAGATAAGATGAGGGTAATACCCTCAGAGAGTATCCCAATTTTGCAAAAATAAAATTTGTAGTGGGAGCATCTTGCTCCCTAAGGAATCATGTGAAAATAAGTTGCGTAACTTTTTGATTGGAGCCTTTAAATTGCCTATAATCTGGCAACGCACTTTATCAAGTTATTTTTACACGGCTCCTAATATCCAGGAAGCGGGATAGAAGCCTGCACTACAAAACAACAAATTTACACATTTGGGATGCTCCCCACTCTGGTATTTCGTGGCGAACAGGAGGAGGTGTAATGATGAATTGGAACTACCGCGTCTTTAGTGAGGAAAATGGCGATTATGTGATTCGGGAAGTGTTTTACGCTGAAGATGGTTCAATTATTAGTTGTACAGCAAATGCTGTTGAACCCTGTGGAAGAAGCTTGGAAGAACTAGCTAAGGATATTAAATCTTTCCAGCAAGCTTTGACATTACCTGTGTTAACTCTAGGGGATATTCCCATAACTGAAGCAAAGCAGAAAATACCACAGGAATCCAACAAAAATATTGACCACGAACAATTACTAGCTAAACTCGGCTTGAATCATCCATCACATACTAGTTAAATTACATTGATTGGGTAAATATTGTAATGAATCAAGTTAATTATGCAGCAATGACGGATAAGGAGTTAAAGCAATACTTGCTTAATTCACATCTTGCACCACATGATCCCATGCGAAAATTATCGCCTGTAACCCTTATTATTTGGTAGGGTGGGCAATGCCCACCTTACGCTCCCACTCGAAGGTGCAAGATATGTGTTAACCATCGAGACGACAAGAACGCGCTCACAGTATATTTAGAACGTCGCCATCAACGTGCAAATTCTGTGATTACAACAGTAGATGATCCTGATTTTGATGTTAAAATCCAAGCTGTAATTCGTCAACAAATGAACGATATTCCTTAGGTGTCAGTATTAGTTCATGTTTGTTGTTCTCTACATATGTCTAAAGTAGAAAAAAGTGAGATTTTACCCAACTTGGATTTGACAATGTTAGCACAATATGTGGTAGCGATCGCTCCATTGGAAGCAGCGTTAGAATGGCGAGAAAGAGTGAGGGAGATAAAGGGTTAATATTTGATTTAATTGATTATGAATAACCTAGATTATCTATTCTGGGACTTACGCAACTGGCATATATTTACTGTAGGGTGCGTGACGCTGCGAGAATATTTGAACGTAGCAATGAGACTTGTAACCTCACGCACCAATTACCGATTGTGACAATTGCGTAAGTCCTGTATTCATTTGCGTTCAGTGATTATCTGAATAAATTGTAATTTTCATCTTTTATATTTAGCTAAAATAGATAAAAATTCTTCTATGACTGCTCGTGGATAGTTATAACATTTTTCAGATGGATAATGTTCAATACACAAAATACCTGATTGCTTAAACCAGGCATCTTTTTCCTTATCATTTTCATATCTTTCTGGATGAAATGATACTTCTAGTATTCCCCATATTCCATCAGAACAGACTAAGAAATCAACTTCACGATGATCTAAATGAAATTTTCCAGTTTCATGTCTAACTGCTAAAGGCAAAGGAAAGAAAAGAACACCTGCTCTTTCAAGCTCTTGTGCAATCCTTACTTCAGATTGTGAGCCAAATTTAATTTCCTTGTAAACAATAGGGTCTTTCTCTTTTCTTATAAAAACTGTTTCTGTGATCAATCCTTGATTTACATAATTATAATTATCAATAATAAATTTAATTCTGTTTTGCCAATCTTCCTCTATCTCAATTAACTGCATGATGTATGTTATTGGGAAGTCAGACATATCATCCCAAACATGACCGCGAGCAACTCACTTAAACGTTTCATTGAGAACTTTTTCACAATTATCTTCTCTAAATAAAAAACCATAAACTTCCTGAGGTAAATGAACATATAGCCCTGTAATATATGATTCATTATAATATTGATCCCATCCTTTGCACCACTCCAAATCTACATCAATAATGATTGCTGCATAATCACGCCAATCATTATCGAGTAAAAATTGAATCCAAGTTCTATGCAACTTTTTTAAGAAATATTCTTGTTCCGATTCAAGCATTTTTTAATTATAAAAATAAAGATTCTAAATCTCGATAACCACTCACCACGCGAGCTATATCAATTCCATCTTCTCTGGGATAATAAAAAATAATATAATCATCAACCGTAAATCCCCTCAATCGTGGAGAAAACATCTCATAGCTTTTCCCCATATTTGGAAAATTTGCTACCAGTTTGCATTTCTGACGTATAGCATCAAAAAGCTTACTAGCTGCACTAGGATTACTCCGAGCAATATACTCGCAAATTTCGTCTAAATCTTGGATGGCTGCATCAGAAAAAGAGAAACTGTTCATACTTCAGACTCATTAATCTGATTAATCTTTGCTTGCAATCTAGCAAATACTATCTCGCCATCAGTCACCTGTCCCTTAGCAATCTGTTCAGTCCCAACTGCTATTTTTCGACGTAATTCTTCCAACTTATGCTCTCTTTCTTCTAAGAGCTTAAACGCAGCACTAATCACTTCATCTGCATTGGCATATTTTCCCTTTTCAATTTGGGATGTAATAAAATTTTCATGTTCGGGTTTCAGCGAAATATTCATTAGCTTAAAAACTTTATTCCCTTTTCCTATATTTTACTGTTTTTGTCTCTGCAACATGTAGATGTGTATGACTAACTAACTTTTTCCCTGCAACCTTAACTCATCAATATTCCACAATAATCCCCCAACCGCAGAAAATTTGACATTTTCCACCCTATCGCGCACTGCTTTGAAAGATATAGGATTGACGAGGAAAAACACTGGTAATTCTTCAGCGACAATTTGCTGAAATTTACCATAAATCTCTTTGCGTTTACTTTCATCAGCTTCCCTAGCTCCTTCTTGAAAAAGCCTATCTATTTCTTGTTCCCAAGCAGTAGCTTTCCATCCCACAATAGGACGCTTTTTCGATTGGGAACCTTGATTAAACATATGAAACGAACCTTTACTATTCCAAAACAAAGCCACAAAATTAGGTTCGACTACTCCCGATTCAAAAGCACCTACATAACACTCCCAATCTCGCCTAGCAAGTAGCTTTTGTAATACAGTATTAAAAGTAAGAGTCTGTAAATCTGCCTGGATACCAATCTGCTTGAGATCCTGTTGAATTTGTACTGCTGCGGCTATACGGGATTGATCCTCTGATTTAACTAGGATCGTGAACTGTACCCGGTTGCCATCTTTATCCAATAGTTCTTGCTGGGAATTATACTGAAAACCTGCCTTAACTAATAATTGCTTTGCTCGTTGGGGATTATAACTATATACCTTTAACCCAACTGACGGAGATAGATAGTAGGGACTCTGCACAGCAATGGGTGAATGTTGTAACTCACCTAATCCCTGATAGATATTAGTCTTCATTCTTTGACGATCTATAGCATAGGCGATCGCTTGCCGAAATACCAGGTTATTAAACCAACCAGACTTGATAAGATCGACAAAAGGTTTTCCTTGAGAATTACTAGCTCGGTTGAGATTAAAGGTAATAAAGTTAATCCCCGTCTTCAAGCCACCATTATGAATAGTATATTTACCCCGCTTTTCCTCTCGTTTGAGCAAAGCAAAGGCTTCTGGTTGCACATCTAAAGTGTCTAATTCCCCAGAACGAAATCTCAGTAAATGGTTGTCGGTGGAGGGGATGATTTGCCACACAATACTATCAATGTAAGGCAGTTTAACCCCTTGGGTATCTTTACGCCAATAATAGGGATTGCGGCGGAGAATAACTCGTTCAGAAGGAGTATAACTTTCTATTTGGTAAGGACCATTACCAATAATTTTGTCTGGTGCTGTATTAGTTCCCCAGGTGGAAAGAAATTGAGGATTGCCATTAGCATCATTAGATAGTACAGAATGCCGCAGCACATGAGCTGGTAAAATTGCCAGAGTAGCAGAGTATCGTAAGAAAGGGGTAAAAGGTTCTGGTAAAGTAAATTCTACCCTGCGCCCATCTAATTTTCGCAATGAGGGAAACACATCCTGGTTGCCAATGCGGAGAAAATCTTTAAATAGAGTAGGAATTTTTTTATTCAGGTAAATATCTTCATAGGTAAACATGACATCATCCACAGTCAGGGGTTTACCATCAGACCATTTTAGACCATCTCTGAGGGTAAAGGTAATACGTTTTTTATCCTCAGAAATAGTCCAAGATTCAGCCAGTGCGGGTTCTAATTTAGTAGTCATACCATTCTCTTGTACCAATCCTTGATAAATGAAGGGGAAAACACCAAAAGGAGAGGTATTCATGGCATAGTTAAATGTAGCAGGATCGCTGGGAGTAACCAAAACTAGTTGAGATGTTTGCTTTGTCTTTGCTTGCCATGATTGAGGTTGACAAGCTGTGAGAATAGTAAGGCAAGCCAGCATTAGTATAACTACTAGACGTAGGAAGCGAGCCATAAAAATACTTATAGCTAAATGTGAATCTGTACAAGATTTAGAATAATTTGAATTCGGTGTTAGGAGTTAAAATTATAGCGTTTCTCAATCTAGTGAGGTACATCTTTAAGGCTGCTTGTTTTGATATAAAAGGTTTGGGTGTACTTCAGTTGCCTGGGAAGCACTATAAGAGCAAAAGATGAAGCATTTGACTCATGACAGATAATCAAGGGATTCAAGAGAGAGCATTAACTTTTGCCGTCAGAATTGTCAAACTTTGTCGCTTTCTTCCCCTCGTCCCCTTCCCTCCATCACTCCTTCCCTCCATCACTCCTTCCCTCCATCACTCCCCACACTCCCTTGTCTCCCCACACTCCCTTGTCTCCCCACACTCCCTTGTCTCCCCACACTCCCTTGTCTCCCCACACTCCCCACACTCCCTTGTCTCCCCACACTCCCTTGTCTCCCCACACTCCCCACATATAAGCCACCCCATACTCAGCTAAAAGCATTACTGATAACAGATAACTGTTAACTGATAACTGAAACGCGGTATATTCGGTGAAGGCAGCGTCGGAAATAAGCAGTGGCAAAAATTATTGCTATTCTCAATGGCAAAGGGGGAGTTGGTAAAACCACTACCGCCATCAACTTGGCTGCATCCTTTGCCCAAGAACACAAAGTTCTGCTCGTTGATACAGATATTCAGGGTTCAGCTAGTTGGTGGTTTGGACGGAGTGAGAATTCTATGGGATTCGATTTAGCTTCAGAGACAGATACCCAACTTTTAAGTAATTTACAGAAAATAACAGGTTACGATTTAGTAATAGTAGATACACCTCCGGCGTTGCACTCAGAAGCATTAGCAACGGTAGTAGCAGTTGCAGATTATCTCATTTTGCCCACACCGCCAGCACCGATGGATTTAGCCGCGCTAATTGAGACAGTTACAGCAACTGTCATGCCTGTGGGAACTCCCCATCGGGTACTACTAACTAAAGTAGATCCCCGCAGTTTAGGAGAAGCACAAGAAGCACAGAATACTTTGATGCAGTTAGGAATACCTGCTTATCATACTGTGATTCGCGCCTATAAGGCTCACGAACGGGCAGCACTTGAAGGTGTAGCAGTCCATCAATGGCGAGGTAGAAATGCTCGGGAGGCGGAATCAGACTACCACTGTGTTGCAGCAGAAATTAAACGTGATTGGAGGAAATAGGTAGCCATGCCCAGAAAACGTCTTTCTAATTTAATTCAAGAAGAAGCAGAAGCTCAAAAGCTGACACCGAATCAAGTCGATGCATCTGCCATCGATGTGGAAGCTCAAACTGTAGAGGATGAATCTGATGAAGGTTCAACTTCTAATTCCCAAGCTGAAGTCAAAACAGAAGCAACCCCCACTTCCGCGCCCAAATCACCTAAGTCCAAATCTATGGCTCTAACCAAAGCAGATTTAGAAAATACAGTCAAGGAATTAACACAAAACTTAGAACAAGCCCATCAGACAGAAGAAGAACTCAGAGAACAAATTAACACATTGCGATCGCATTTATCTGAGCAGGAATCCTTAACAGAACAACTGAATCAAGAGTTAACAGCACAAAAAGCATTAACACAGAAGCTCAATCAAGAATTAGCGGCGCAACAAGCATTGACAGAGAAGCTCAATCAAGAACTGGATGCAACTAAAAAAGATGCCCTGCAATTAGCCGAAACAAATACAAAGTTAACGGATGAAATGGGGGCAATGAAACAGGGGAGTCTGAAGCAGAGGACTACTAAAGAACAAAGTAGTCTTGTTTATAAGTCAACTAAATATCCCAAAAGAATTCCTCGCCCCATAGTTGCTAAAAATCACTCGGAAGAAGAAGGAGCTAAAAGTTCATCCCAGATGTGGTTGCTCGATTAAAGGCATTGAAACCTAAAAAACCCCCAGATAGATTTATCTGTGGGGTCAATCGTTAGCCATCTGATATGTTATTTGCTGGTAGTACCTGGTCAAGCCTGGTAATTTCCGGTAATAACTTCTTGCTTCACAGGGAGCATGGGAGCGGTTATCCCTCAGCAAGCTTAGACGCTACACCCTAACGCCTTTAAGTTTAATGCTG
>JASJCJ010000239.1 GCA_030066045.1 Calothrix sp. MO_167.B12 | reverse complement strand
CTTCTTTTTTGTCAACTTGTGCATCATACTCAACGAATATATCAGTGATGACGTTAGTCAGATATTCTTTTTCTTGAGGGGAGATAAGATCAGACATCTTTCAATGATAAACCTGATTAAGTTGACTAGGACTTACGCAACTGGCATATTTGTTCTGTAGGGGAGGCAAAATGCGGTGTAGATTTTCTGCCCGCATTATTGCCGTTGCGTGACGCTGCGAGAATACTTGAACGTAGTTATCAGGCTTGTAACCTCACGCACCAATCACCGATTGTGACAATTGCGTAAGTCCTGTTGACATTGGGTTATCTTACCGCATTATGCCCACATTCCCACCTTGAAATAAATTTCAAGGCTAATAAACCAAGCACGTTGAAACGCGCTCAAAGCCTTTCCCACTCTGATTTATCAGACTTTGTATATGAGAAAAGGGAATTTATTCCTAGGCGGACATTTGGGCCAATTGAGAATGGTGCAAGTTATTAGTTGAAACGCACTCTCAGACTTTACAAGCGTCTGATTTATCAGACTTTATCTTTAAGAAAAGAGAATGTATTCCTAGGCAGACATTTGGGCTACTCCCTTCCCGGCAGAAGATTACCTATAACGTAGGTTGGGTTGAACGAAAGTAAACCCAACGATATGCTGGGTTTCGTCCCTCAACAAGCACCTACAATTTTTCGGTCATTTAATAGCGGGAAGGGAGTAATTGAGAATGGTGCAAATTATGCGATCGCTGTATTCGTCTAAAATCAGTTCTTCAGTTTAGATTATTTCAACAGTTTACAGCCAATTCCCCACTAAAATAAATGGTGCCCAATAGTAGGGGCGATTGTAATCTATATCTGGGTAATCCTGCAAAAAAGCTAGTTGAACATTTCTCACAGCTTCCGCTTTGCTAATTTGTGGATTATTAATTAATTGTTTGTAAAATTGAATCATAAATTCAGCAGTAGAGGCATCATCAACTTGCCAAAGAGTGGCTAAGGTACTGCTTGCACCAGCGCGAATAGCAACTCCTGCTAAACCCAAAGCTGCTCTTTTATCTCCAGTAGCTGTTTCACAAGCACTCAAAACTAATAACTCAACGGTAGTTTGTTTGTTGAAGTCTTTTATTTGTAGTAAGCTATCCCAATCTTTAATGTTTATCCTTTTATTCCAATCAAGTATGTAAGTTTCATCTGGATTAGAGCTAAACTTACCGTGGGTAGCTATATGAACGATATTAAAAGCAGCAGAATTAATTTTTTTCTGAATAGTTTCTTGACTAAATTCTTTATTTTCTAACTTTTGGGAACGGTTTATTTCCTTGCTGACTTCCGCCAGCTCAAATTTGACATTATTTAATGGACTTAACCCCTCTTTAGCGAAACTTGGGGCATTACTTGTGCCAGCAATTAAAGCATTGATTTGTTTTTTACTCAAAGGTTTGGGTGCTAATAATTGTAATCCTGGAGTTACGGTGACAGCATATCTTTCAATTAAATATTTATTTCCATCATAGAGAATGGAGACAGGAATATTTTGTAATGAACCATCCAAAACAAACACCAAAGTTTTAATATTACTTTTGTTTCTCTCTATGGCTGTTTCTAACTCTGATGCGAATGGTTGAATTAACCAATCATAAATTTGTTTTGATGCCTGTTTGATTTTTTTCGGGCTTGTGCTTGCTTTGATTAAAAATATTTGTATTTGCTTAGTAATTTCATCAACTTTTGACATCGACACGTTTTGATTGACATAATGACGCAGATTATCTACACCTGGTAATTTAACTATTACTTCCAAGCGATTTTCTAAAATAATTGGATAGATAACCGCTGCATTGGTATCTAGATTATCAATATTTACTGCTACAGGTTTAGCACAAGCATCTCTAAAAAAGTTATCTAACTCTGCTAGTTGCAGAGATTCAATCACATCACGGGCTTTAATTAAATTTTCTTTACTAGGTGTGGGAGAACGTAGTAATAACTCCACCAATTCCCTGTATACTGGTTCTACTTTTTCCCGAAAAGAAAACTGAATTTCTGGATTCAATACTGCTAAATCGCTGCGTAATGTATTCAGATTATTAAACGCTTGTGTATAGTAAGTAATTGCTTGGGAATTATATTTTTGCTGATTTTGTAAAACGCGCCCCATTTGCCATTGCAACTGATAAGCAATATCTGGTGCATTAATTCCTTGAGCAATTAGTAGGGCAGACTGAGTAATCTTTTCCGCCTTTGCCCATTGTTCTTTCTTTTCATATAATTTACCCAGAGTTCCCAGAGCATAAGATTCAGCCCTTTCGTCTTGTAAATATTGAGCTTGCTTAATGGCTGTATTTAATATCCGAGTAATATTGGCGTAACTGGCGATTTTTTCTGCACCACTTGACAATTTCATCAAGCTTTCGCCAAAATTTATCTGGGCATAAACTGATTCTCTACTGGCAGGTAGCTCGATAATATTTTGATTAATAAGTGATAATAAAGATTTGACAGATACCCAATCTTGATTATCAATTAATAAACTGAGTTGGTTGAGTTGTGCTTGAGTCTTGGTAATGGGAGAGGTTGTAATGGTAGCTGTTCGTTGATAATCATTTAGTGCTGATTGAATATATTTTTTCGCTGCTTGCTTATCTTTGATAGTTTCTGCCCTTCTCCCTAAAGCTAATTTAGTATTTGCCAAACTCAATATTATTTTACTTTGATTTAGTGATGATTCTGGGAAACTAGATGATTGTGAAGAACTTAATTTTTGGGCTAAACCCAAACTTGACTCTAAAAGCTGCTGGGAACGTTCTAATTCTCCCCTTTGTCTGAGAATATTACCCAGATTCTGTAAGCTTATAACCTTGAGAGGTGAATCTTTTAAACCAGTCAGCTTTTGTTCTATTTGAGTTAATAATTTATAGGTTTGGCGATAAAGTCCTAAAGTATGTAAAGCCTGAGATTGATTAATTTGACTGCCGATTATACCGGCTATATTATTAGCTTTTTGATAAAGTTTTTCTCCATCTTGCCAACTTTGTAAAGCTGCTTCTGGGTTCCCCTGGGCTAATTGTAAATGTCCTTGAGCATTCAAAACTTGGGCGCGAACTCTATCTACTTTCTTCCCAGTCTCTAAAGTATCTAGTATGGCAATACTAGTATTAATAACTTTTGTCGCTTCTGTAAAATGACTTAATTTTTGCTGTGCTAATGATAAAAAACTGAGTATCTGAGCTTGCTGAAGGGAATTCCCTCGAACTTGATATATTTTTGCGGCCTTGCTGAATATTTTTGACGCTGTGACAAACTGTCCTCCATCATAATATTGCTTACCTGTTTGTACTAATCCCAAAGGAGATGTCTGAGTTTGTGCATTTGGTTGTGCTGTACTCGTCAATGGTGCAGAAACCCCAAGGCTGAGCATTAAACCCAAAGTTGCCACCAGGAGAAAACTAACCAACTGCTTCATAAGTTTCCCCTCAATCGTCGGCAGTCTAGAGGATCTAAGGCATAGTTTACCCAGAATGTGGCATAAAAAGCGATGTTCCAAAGGAACCGCCTGACGGCGAACGCACACCATCTTACCAAACCATGAAGCGCAAACATAATCAATATACGAATCGCTCTACTACAGATGGAATCACGAGCTACGGTGACAGATTGTTTTCCCATTTGTAAATGATAGGCGCACCTAGAATGTTATTTTACATTTATTAGCCATGATTTCAACTCCCAAGTAGCCACAACCAGAAAACCAACTAACTACTTCATGAATTTCCCCTCACCGGGTGAACGAAAAAATGTGTGTGAGAGCCAAAATACTTATTACTTAGGGCTTGCTGAAAAAGTCTTTTGGTGGAGGTAGGGAATAGGCAATAGGCAATAGGCAATAGTTCGGTGCCTATGGGTTTCTATTTTTTTTACCCGCAAAAAATACCAGATGCAAGGATTTTAGCTTGAAAATCCTAATTCCCTTACACTTATTTCCCAAAAAATAGCCCAAAAGCATTGATAAATCAATGTTTTATACTTATTCATCAGACCCTAATTATGGCTTTGGGACTTCCAGTTCAAAAAACATCCCATAGTTATCAGGCAACAAAACGTGTAAACTTCACTGTCAACCGTCAACCGTCAACCGTCAACCGTCAACTGTCAACCGTCAACTGTCAACCGTCAACCATCAACCGCTGACAATCTAGAGGATGTAACCAAGTACCTTGCCCAGTAACTGTAACTGGTTTCGCTGTCAGCATCACATTACCCTGGCCATCTAATACCCAACCTCGCGCTTCTATAATTGGTGGGGATGATTCACTCTTTGTTTGTAATTTATTACTTGGTTTCCCTGGTTTTGGTTGAGATTGTTCTTGTTGTATCCCCATGCTCCAATCTTCCCAGGTAGTATGAGGATTGAGCAGTTCTGAAGGGGAAACAGGTAAACCACCTCTTCCTGTAACAATAAATTTGCTACCCTGACGTACAGCAGTACACAGGTTCTGGTTAATTAGTCCCGCAGCATCAACCACATCTGCTGGTAATTCTGACAATCCCTGCCCAGGGTCTACTTCTGGCGTGTTAATAGACACCTCACCACTAACTCCTAATTCAGAACTAGCGGTAATATCGCTCAATTCTGTAAGACTTGGTCGTGCCTGAATACCGAAAATACCGTTAGTTGCAATGTTGATTTTGCCACCCGTACCACTGAAAGCATTAGCGGTGATATCGCTGTTTTCTTGAGGGATAGCGACAATGAAAGGGGTATTAATGGTAATGTTACCGCCATCGCCACCAAATTGCTGATTTCCCGCCGTGGTGGAGATTTTACTCGTGTTTTTTAATAGTAGTAAATTATTGAGTTGTAGATTAATATTACCACCCGTATTGCTGCGAGTTTCAGCAGAGATACTGCCTTGATTGAGGGTGAGGAAGCCTGCTGCCAGTTGGATATTACCACCAATGCCTGTACCTTGACTATCAACTGCGATCGCAGCTCCATTGTCGATGGTTACGGTGATGGGATCGATGATGATAGTACCACCATTACCAGTGGAATCGGCTGTGGTATTTGCAAATATGCCTGTTTCGGAGCCTGATAGGTTGAATTTATCGGTGACGTTGAAGTCTATGTTTCCTGCATTGAAGCTACCTGAAGTGGTGGTAAGTATTCGTGCGCCGTTATTTGCTTGAAAACTATTCGCCCTCACCTTAATACTACCAGCCTCACCCTGTCCAGATGTACTGGCAGTAAGTAGAGCTTCATTAGTAACAGAAAGGGAGTTTGTGTTAATCTTGATGGAACCACCTTTGCCTTCCCCTGTACTTCCTACTCTACTGAAGATGGCACTAGGTAATCGTCCATCCCTACTAGTACCATCAAAGGAAACGGTATCAGTAGCATTAATAATTACACTACCAGCATCCCCCTTTCCTCTGGTATCGGCAAGCAACTGAGCACCATTGGTAATAGAAACAGAGCTTGTATTAACCTCGATCCTACCACCGTTGCCTTCACCTGTGTTTTCTACCCTAGTTAAGATACCACTGGGAAATATGCCATTGCTACTGGTGCCATCAAAGGAAACGGTATTGGTAGCATTAATAATTACATTACCAGCATCTCCCTTTCCTCTGGTGTCGGCAAGCAGTTGAGCCCCATTGGTACCGAAAAAAGAGTCTGTGGTAATCTCGATGCTACCACCTTTGCCTTCCCCTGTGGTTTCCACTATGCTGAAGGCTGCACTATTCACATCCAAGGAAACAGTGTCAGTGGTATTAATAATTACACTACCTGCATCTCCTTTTCCCAAGGTACCGGCAGCAAGTTGAGAGCCATTACTAACAGAAAGAGAATTTGCAGTAATCTTGATGTTTCCACCCTTACCTTCTGCTCTGGCTTGCACACTACTGAAGGCTGCACTATTGCCCTTAAAGGAGACAGTATCAGAAGCATTCACAATCACGCTACCTGCATCTCCTTTGCCACTAGTACTGGCTACAAGTTGAGAAAAATTACTAACAAAAAGAGAGCCAGTAGTAATGGATACTTCACCACCCTTACCTACAGCTGTGGTTTCCACAGAGCTTAAGGCATCACTAATCCCATCAAAGGAAACAGTATCAGTAGCATTAATAATCACACTGCCAGCATCCCCTTTTCCTAGGGTACTGGCAGCCAATTGAGCGCGATTGGTAACAGAAAGAGAGTCAGTAGTAATGCGTACATCACCACCTTTACCTACACCTGTGGGTTCTACATTACTGAATATGGAGCTGAAAAATTCTCCATCGCCACCATCAACGGAAACGGTATTGGCATTAATAATCACACTGCCAGCATCCCCTTTTCCTCTGGTACTGGCTGTTACAAAAGCTCCATCGCCCATCGAGAGAAATTCAGCCTTTATATTAATGTCACCGCTTTTGCCTACACCATTAAACAAAACAGAATTGGAGATAAAGCTGTCATTTGTCAGATTTATTACCCCTGTAGCATTTATCTTAATATCCCCTGCTTGACTATCAACAGTTCCTAATCTAGAGGCTATTCCAGTTCTGATTCTACTGTTTCCAGCAAGATTGAGATTCTGGGTATTGATGACAATACTCCCACCACCTCCAGCCCGTGTATTTACCTCAGCACGATTGTCCAGGTTGATATCAGCTCTGGCTACATCATCAGGAACACGGAAACTCAAATTATTGCCATCTATATTCAATCCTATTGTTCCATTACCTGCTACTGCTGCCAATTCCGCTCTACCACCGGGAGCATTCAATCTACCTCCATCCAGGGCAATTTCTCCACCAAGTAATAACAAGCTGCGACCATCTGGTACTCTTAAACCAGGGAGATTATCTGCCAATGGTGCAGTTGACTGATTGGCAATTTTTCCTACCTGACGTTGATTGAAGAAAAAGGCAGAGGGTTTAATTGTTAGTAAAGGGGGACTTTCTGGTTCGGTGGCACTAAAGAAACCTTGATTTCCAAACTGAATTCCATTTGCCGTAGTTCCTACAAAGGAACCCCCCACATCCAACTGTGCATTTTCCCCAAACAAAATCCCCGATGGATTCACCAAAAATAAATTCGCGCTACCATTTACCCCCAAAGTGCCGAGAATATTGGAAACTTTCCCCCCCGTAACTCGCGTGAGAATATTCTCAACCCCCGTAGGATTAGCAAAATAAACCCTTTGAGCATCTCTGACATTAAATTCGGAAAAACTGTGAAATAAATTTGCTCCCCGCCTGGCACCACCATCAATTCTGTCAGCAGGCAAGCCTTTTATATTTACATTGGGGGTAACTGTTGAAGTTTCATTACCCAACAAACTGGCATCTGGAGTAATTTGGGCATTGGCAGAGTTTACCCAGAATGTGGCATAAACAGCGATGTTCCAAAGGAACCGCCTGACGGCGAACGCACACCATCCTACCAAACCATGAAGCGCAAATATAATCAATATACGAATCGCTCTACTACAGATGGAATCACGAGCTACGGTGACAGATTGTTTTCCCATTTGTAAATAATAGCTGCACCTAGAATGTTATTTTACATTGATTAGCCATGATTTCAACTCCCAAGTACCCACAACCAGAAAACCAACTAACTACTTCATGAATTTCCCCTCACCGGGTGAACGAAAAAATGTGTGTGTGAGCCAAAATACTTATTACTTATGACTTTGGGACTTCCAGTTCAAAAAACATCCCATAGTTATCAGGCAACAAAACGTGTAAACTTCACTGTCAACCGTCAACTGTCAACCGTCAACCGTCAACGTGTGTGAGAGCCAAAATACTTATTACTTATGGCTTTGGGACTTCCAGTTCAAAAAACATCCCATAGTTATCAGGCAACAAAACGTGTAAACTTCAGTGTCAACTGTCAACCGTCAACTGTCAACCGTCAACTGTCAACCGTCAACCGTCAACCGTCAACTGTCAACTGTCAACTGTCAACCGTCAACCGTCAACCGTCAACCGTCAACCGCTGACAATCTAGAGGATGTAACCAAGTACCTTGTCGAGTAACTGTAACTGGTTTCGCTGTCAGCATCACATTACCGTGGCCATCTAATACCCAACCTCGCGCTTCTATAATTGGTGGGGATGATTCACTCTTTGTTTGTAATTTATTACTTGGTTTCCCTGGTTTTGGTTGAGATTGTTTCTGTTGTATCCCCATACTCCAATCTTCCCAAGTAGCATGAGGATTGAGCAGTTCTGAAGGGGAAACAGGTAAACCACCCTGCCCCGTCACAATAAATTCACTACCTTGCCGTGCAGCAGTACACAGGTTCTGGTTAATTAGTCCGGCAGCATCAACTATATTTTCTGGTAATTCTGATAATCCCTGTGAAGGATCTACGTCTGGTGTATTGATAAATACCTGACCACTCAAAGAGGGATTTTCTTGGGAAATGGCAGTAATATCATTACTGGATAATTGATTGGGGTTTAGTTCTGTGGGATTACTAGTTGACAACAAAGTTTGCAGTTCTTCTCGGCTACGGGGTACAAGTCCGAAAATAGCTTGGGTAGTAATGTCAATTTTACCACCACTACCACTGAAAGCATTAGCTGTGATATCGCTATTTTCTTGGGGAAAAGCAACGATGAATGGGCTATTAATGTTAATGTTGCCACCATCCCCACCAGTTGCAGTAGTACCCGCCGTAGTGGATATGCGATTGTTGCGACGTAGTAGTAAAATTTCTTGGAGTTTTAATGTAATATTTCCACCTTCACCGGAAAAAGTTTCAGCAGTAATTGAGCCTTGGTTATTCAATTGTATTCTTTGGGCATTGATATTAATATTCCCTGCACCTTGAGCATTTCTGGCGTTGGTTCTACTGCTGACAGTAACCGTCGCGCCATCTCTAACAGTCAACAAATTGGTATTGACAAGTAAATTACCACCCTTTCCTGTAGCTGGAGTTACTGGATTTGTATCTCTACGTCGGCGTATTTCTCTAGGATCACCAACTTCCGCAACTAATCGACTACGTAATTGACCATTAGCTGAAGTTCCTTGTAATAATAAAGTTTCCGAGACATTGACTTCTAAGTTACCTCCACCTCCCGCCCCAAAGGTAGAGGCAGATGCTTCTGCACCATCTTTAATTGATAGACGTTTGGTAGTAATGATCAGATTACCAGCTGGACCATCACCTCGTGTTTGTACCGACAATCCACTTGAACGCAATCCTCCTGAGGATCTACCAGTACCTGTCAATTCTACCGATTCTGAGGTCTTAACATTAATATTTCCTCCTACTCCCCCAAGTAAATTACTGGCTGAAATTCTAGCTCCATTACGGACAACAAATCGCTTAGTATTAATGGTTAATTCTCCAGGAATTTGTCCGTTTTCTCGATTATCAGTCGCCAAAGAACTGGGATTACGGCGATTATCTTGAGGATTATCGGCTGTTGAGCCACTGACTTCTAGTAATTCGGAGGCAAATACTTGTAGCTTTCCTCCTGTTGCATTTCCTAGGGTAGTAGCTTCAATCTGGGAACCATCTTTGAGAGTTACAAATTTACCCTGGATTTGAATTTCGCCCCCATTATTACCACTAGAATCCACTGCTGCTGCTGCTGATAGTTGAATCTCTCCAAACTGACTGATATTTTCATAGCCTAAGACAAAGCCATTCTCTACAGCATTGAGGTTTACTTTGCCATTATCACCCACACTACCCAACTCAATTCTGCCTCCAGCAGTTTTCAGGGTAGCACCTGACAAAACTAAATTACCACCCACTAAAGCTAGGGTTTGATTACTTCCAACCCGAAGAGCATCATTAGTATCAATTACAGGTGCGTCTCTGTTCCTTAATCCTTGACCATTGCCTTGTACTACAATTGTTCTAGGAGTGCCTCTAAACTGTAAACCGATGGGAACATTGATAGTTAATAAAGAAGGAGTCTGAGGATTTGTGGCACTAAAAAAGTCTCCTTCGCCAAACTCAATTCCATTCGCTGTAGTTCCGACAAAGGAACCCCCCACATCCAACCGTGCATTTTCCCCAAACAAAATACCCGACGGATTCACAAAAAATAAATTCGCGCTACCATTTACGCCCAAAGTGCCGAGAATATTAGAAACTTTTCCCCCTGTGACTCGCGTGAGAATATTCTCAACCCCCGTAGGATTAGCAAAATAAACCCTTTGGGCATCTCTGACATTAAATTCGGAAAAACTGTGAAATAAATTTGCTCCCCTGGTAGCACCACCATCAATTCTGTCAGCAGGCAAGCCTTTTATATTTACATTGGGGGTAACTGTTGAGGCTTCATTACCCAACAAACTGGTATCTGGGGTAATTTGGGCATTGGCAGAGTTTACCCAGAATGTGGCATAAACAGCGATGTTCCAAAGGAACCACCTGACGGCGAACGCACACCATCCTACCAAACTATGAAGCGCAAACATAATCAATATACGAATCGCTCTACTACAGATGGAATCACGAGCTACAGTGATAGATACTTTTCCCATTTGTGATCATAGATGCACCTAGAATATTATTTCACATTAAATATAGGCGTGAAAATTAAATATGCATCAGCCAAAATCCTTGTTCGGTGACGTTGCAGTGTAGAGACGTTGCAGTGCAACGTCTCTACATTCTGCTGCCATAGTGGATGTTAGCTGGAAAGCCCCAAAAAATACCAACGATACAGTTAGATAAAACCTCAAGTTTTGGGCATCCTATACATAGAGTTTGATATTTAAGGATGCTAGCCGTGTCTAATACAATTTTTATTGCTCAATCACCAAAAACACCAAACAAGACGAATAAAGCTTCCCAGGAAGTTCCTGCTAGCAATGATTTTATACCTCAGATTATGCTTGGAGCTTCTGGAATATTTACAATCATAATTATTGCTTTAGTTGTATATGGTAAAATTCAACTTAAAAAGCTAAATAAACAAATAAAATTTGAAAGATTTAAGACCAAGGAACTAGAGAAAAAATTTAAGTTAGCCTTAGAAACAATTCGGAAAATGGAAACCAATCCTGACTTAATTCACTCGCGGGAATTCAATCTCGATTATTTGCGAATGCGAATGAGTGAAGAGGTATTTCATTTTGGAATTGTCAATCAAATTAAAATTAAACTTAAGGAACAAATTTCTCAAGTATTGCGTGCTAATCAATCTCAACCAGGTGTAGTTGGCATTGCCAATAATTCTGGACGCAAAATCAATGCAACTTTTGATGTTGAACATGAAACAGGTTCTCCTCCTAATGTTAGCAAAAGAGTACTATTTCGCATCCAAGTGAGATTAATGAAGTTACCAACACAAGCCACTTCTGCAACTATTAGTCAAATTATCGATTGTGTTGAAACTTACCTCAGTCCTGAGGAAGATAGAGATACTTGGCAACCTACAATTCAAGGTAGAATTGTTTATATACATTGGGATCAAAAAGCTAAACCTACACCATTATTAGTTTTAGAACAAACTAACGAAGGGGTGAATGTGACTTTTCGTACTAACCGTAAAGCAAGTCGTGACTTGGCGACTAAAAAAACACGTACATCTAGGAGATAAAGTCTATTAGATATCTCCGGAATATAAATAAAATCTGGTAAAATAATATTAAATCAGCTTTTATCAAGGTTAAAACATGAATTCAATATCAGGGTATATCGAAAAACATCCCGGAGAAGCCCAGCGATTAATTGGTCT
>JASJCJ010000238.1 GCA_030066045.1 Calothrix sp. MO_167.B12 | reverse complement strand
TTAGACAGTTTCAGCTTGTGGATGGGAAGTAGCCGACTACCCCAGTCGAAGCAAGAAGTAAACACCAAAATGACATATGTCTAGATTTGTCTAGTTATAGGTAGTTTTGGGTAAGTTTTATGTAACGGAGTATGACATATAGCGACGATCTGCAAAACTTGGTAGAGCCATGCACTGGTGTAACTGAGCCACTAATTAACTTTATCCAAGACCTACATCACTTTTATCAACCATTTCAAGATGGTGCTGTTGCTGAATCCATCCCAGAGCTGGCTCAAGCCGATCCCAATTGGTTTGGAATTAGTGTAGTGGGAGTTGATGGTAAGGTTTTCGATATTGGTCATACCTCCCAGCTTTTCACCATTCAGTCGATCTCCAAACCGTTTGTGTATGGACTAGCCTTGGAAGATTGGGGTACTGATTATGTTCTCAGTAAAATTGGTGTAGAACCCACTGGAGAACCATTTAATTCAATTATCGAACCAGAAGAAATATCTCGGCGACAATATAACCCCATGATAAATGCGGGTGCGATCGCAGCTACTAGTTTAATTAAGGGTGCAAATCCCAGGGAACGCTATGACCGCTTACTAGAAACCTGCCGACGCTACACTGGTAGAGATGCACAAATTGATCGCTCGGTATTCCAGTCTAAAAAGACTAATGATCACCTCAATCGAGCGATCGCTTACATGATGTTAAATTTTGGCTTGTTAGAAGGTGATATAGACGACATCATTGAACTGTATTTTAACCAGTGTTCTGTGATGGTTGACTGTCATGATTTAGCAGTTATGGCAGCAACATTAGCCAACAATGGTGTTAACCCCATCACAGGAGAGGTCGCTGTCGAACAAAAGTATGTAAAAAATATCATTAGTGTGATGTACACCTGCGGGATGTACGAATTTTCCGGTCAGTGGGCTTATAAAGTGGGTTTACCGGCTAAGAGTGGTTTATCAGGGGCGATTATTGGGGTGGTTCCAGGACAAATGGGGATTGCAGTTTTCTCCCCCCCATTAGGCAAACATCGCAAAAGTTGGAAAGGAGTAAGGGTATTTGAGGCAGTTTCTCAAAAATTCGGACTGCATATCTTCAATCAAATTACACCACCACAGATATCTAGTGAATGCCAAAAGACTGGTGATGTTGATGATAACATCATTGAGTCTGAAAACAGCGTTAATTTTTGTACTCCCAAAACGTCTAGATTGAATTGTCAATTTAATTTAGCTGACAACTGTTTAATTGAATTTCTCCAGGAGTTGCATCATAAGTACTTACCATTGCGAGAGGGAAGAATTTATCTTAGCGAACCCGATTTAGTTGACATTAGCCCGGATTGGTTTGCTATTAGTGTGACAACGGTAGACGGTCAAGTATATTCTGTTGGCGATTGGGAAGTACCATTCTTAATCCAGTCCATGTCTAAAGTCTTTACTTACGGAATGGCTTTAGAAGATAGGGGAAGGGATTACGTGTTGACAAAAGTGGACGTGGAACCCACCGGAGATGCTTACGATTCCATCATCAAAGTAGAAAGTCGCTCCAAAAGACCATACAATCCCATGGTTAACGCTGGAGCGATCGCCACTACTAGTTTAATTGATGGCAAAAGCCCTGCCCAAAAATTGAACCGGATTTTAGAAATGTATCGCCACTATATCGGGCATCGAGTGTTTGTAGATACACCTACCGTAGTATCCGAGCTGAATCATGGCGATCGCAGCTGGGCAATGTCCTATTTATTGCGTAATTTTGGCATGATTTCTGGGAATATCAACCAAATCCTGGACCTTTATCTCCAGCAATGTTCTGTACTCCTGAATTGTCAGGATTTAGCCTTAATGGGAGCTACTTTAGCTAATAATGGTATTAATCCTCATACTCAAGCACGAGCCATTAACTCTGATTATGTCAAGGATTTACTTAGTGTTATGTACACCTGTGGGATGTATGACTTTGCTGGAGAGTGGGTATATAAAGTGGGCTTCCCGGCAAAAAGTGGAGTGAGTGGGGGGATTATAGCCGTAGTTCCCGGACATATGGGTATTGCAGTATTCTCCCCTCCCCTGGATGTGCGGGGTAATAGTATTCGGGGTATCAAAGTTTGTGAGGAGCTATCAAAGCGTTTTGGTTTGCATATCTTCGCCAGTTAATCAATGTACCCAGGGAAGTGATAAGATATTATACTCGTAGACTCAAGATACTATTATCATGTCTAATTCTGTGTCAATTGACAACCAAGAACAGTACAAGAAAGCAGTTAATCATTACCTATCTCCAAAAAGAAAAGATAGCGTAAAAACTCAATGGGAGGAGAAATTTTCTCTTGCTGTAATTGGTAGTGCAATTAAGAAATTAGAAGAGAGATACTCACCAAAGTCATTAAGAGTCATGGATTTTGGGTGTGGTCTAGGGGAAGGATTTTTCTTGGTTCAGAATGCTCTAAATAGTATTAATTTGAGTAAAAAGGAAGTATCTTATCTTGGTCTAGACAATAGTCAGGATATGGTCAATGTAGCCTCTGAACAATGGGAAAGTTCGCCCAATGTAAACTTTCAAGTCAACGATTTTAGATATGAAATTCCGGATCAACCAACCGACATTTACTTATCCTGTGGCGTTCCTTATTCTCATTTAAGTCAAACAGAAGCAAAAGGAACTCTAGGAAAAATTTGTCGGAGAATTAAAGAAAATAAAACTCAATCGCTGATAGTTGTTGATGTCTTAGGTCGTTACTCCATAGAATGGATCACAAAATGGGGAGAGAGTCGTTGGGATTATAGAATGAGTTTTGTCAAAGATGGCAAAGATCAAAAACCCATGGTGATGACTTGCTATTATGCCCCAGAAATCAAGAAAATTGTAGAGCAAGCAGCACAACAAGAAAATTGTGAAATTCAAGAAATAGAATTTTGCGATCGCTCAATTATGGCTGGTCGTCATACATCAACATTAGAGTATAATCCTCATATTCCTCCCTATCGGGAAGTGATTAATTCTCTTTACAATTCTGAAAGGACTACAAATTTTCAGGAAATTCTTTTTACTTCTCCTTTACCCCCAGCTCCATCAGAGGTTCATGAATTTTTTGCTAAGTTCTCTGGTATGTGGAATCAATTAGTCAAAGAAGCGGCTGATTTTTGTGGAGAAAACCTAGAAATTTCTGAAACGATTGAATTACCAGAACCATTTTCAAAACTGAGAGCAGAATTGTCACAATATGAAGACAATAAACATGATAAAAGTTTCCGTGCCCATGTTATTGAACCAACTTTAGCTAATTATTTATATCAGTTGGAGTCAACTTTACAACCAGGATTAGGAGTAGGACATACTCTCATTGCTTTAATTTATGTAAATGGGAAAAACTAAATACTAAACATTAATACTCCCACACCTTAGAGGGTGGGAGTATTCATGTCAGGAATTACGCAACTGGTACATTTCACCTCAAACTGTTACATAGTAGTGATTTGTCTATAATGCTTATAAATCAAGGAACATAGAGTTTGATATCAAATTTAAGTATGTGTGCCAGTTGCCATAATTTTGTGACCGACCTTCGGTCGAGGGAACAGGCAACGGGCAACGGGCAACAGTTGGGTTGGTTGGTTGGGAACAAAGGTTGTCGCCCTTGAGTTCCCTCGACCCACCAGTGGGTCCGGTGCCCCGTCATGAGTGGGACGATTGCGTTGGACGGGGTTTAAATCCTCGTCCAACCCCTTCACTGTTGCCTGTTGCCTGTTAAGAGTTGCCTTTAAGCTTGCGTAAGTCCTAAATGTTTTAGACTCCACCGACAAAAATGATGAAAATTAAAGATAAAGATATTCAAGGTGTCATCTTTGACATGGATGGGTTGATACTTGATAACGGTATTTTATATAAACGAGTTTATCAAGAAGCTGCCGAAGAATTAGGTTATACCATCAAGGATGAATTGTATAATCTGATGTTAGGAATACCCCATGCAGACTGTAATACTCTTTTAACGCAAACCTTTGGAGAATATTTTCCAGTAGAGCAGTTTGAGTCAACTTGGAGCAAAAGATACAAAAAATATTTGGAAACTGAAGGGATACCATTTAGACATGGATTTGAAGCTTTATTTTCCTACTTAGAACAAAATCAAATTCCCATTGCATTAGCAACAAGTTCTAATCGGGAAAAAGTAGAAGCTCATTTAAAAAATACTCGTTATTTACAAGCATTTAACGCTATTTGTACATCCAATGACATTTCTAAGGGAAAACCAGACCCAGAAATTTATCTTTTAGCTGCTAATAAAATTAATTCTCAACCCGAGCAAACCATAGTTTTTGAAGATTCTAATAATGGGATGAGAGCAGCAATTGCTGCAAATTGTATGGGTATTATGGTTATTAATCAAGAATCAGCAGAGGACTATGTAAAACAAAATGGTCTTTTTATATTATCTAGTCTTGCGGATGTTATTCCCTTGATGAATTGAGGAAATTCTCAGGGTGGTTGAATTAAGTAATAAGTAATAAGTAATAAGTAATAAGTTTGTTTTTGTGACCGGGATTCAAACCCCGTCCCAAAAACATTCTGCCTCAAAAGACAGGGCTTTAGACCCCAATATTTCGGTAATGCCCACCTTACATTACATTTATTGAGAAAGTGCCAAATATGTGTTTACCTAGAATTTCTCATTTCATTTATTTCTAGCTGCAACTCTTCAAGGCAGTGAGCCGAGATGCGCGACGTGAAAGTCGTGCATGGACTAAGTAGTATATTTATACTGAAGTTTATGCTCAAAGTGGCAACAGTAACTGTAATTCAGCAACTAAATCGAGAGGAAAAATCAATTCCCGTATTAGTTTTATGTCCATCTCAGGAGGAGAAGGATTTATTTGATCACGAAGATTTTTCGGCTTATTGTTTCCATTGCTTAGAATATCCAAATCTACAAACAACGCCACCTAAAATCAAAAGTAAAATCGATTTAGTAGCCTTTTGCCAAGATGCGATCGCTTATGCCAAAGCACATCAGATTATAGCAGTTTACTACAGCTTTGATATTGCTAATTTAGTTGGAGCAGTAGTTTCTCAAAGCCTTAATCTACATGGGTCTAGCATAGAAAGTATATTGCAGTGTTTTCATAAGTTTTATGCTCGTGAGATTGACCCATGCCCTCCAGGTTACGGTATTGTGCAATTGGGGAATGAAGGAGAAATTTTAATTGATGAGCGCATCAGAACAAGGCTTAATTTCCCTGTATTTGTGAAGCCAGTTTGCTCTAGTTACGGCATGTTTTGTGGAAAGGTCGATGAACCCGAACAATTACAACAAATATGTCAGTCTCTGCTCAGGGCTTATCAACCTTGGTGGCAGATGTATCGAGCTTTATTTGAAGAGTTTATTGATGGAAGCAAATACCCTTTAGCGGTAACATATCAAGTTCCGTTTTTAGTAGAAGAAATGATATCCGGTCTAGCCTTGACCTGTGATGGCTTTGTTTATAAAAGACAGGTTCATTTTTTGGGTATAGTGGATACCGTGGAAACAAAGGACGGGTCGGTAGATTGTTATGCTTTTCCTTCTCAAGTGAGTCAGGCACAACAAAGAGCAATTTACAATCGCGTCGCCAATTTTATTCAAGCTAGCGGCCTTGACAATAGCTTTTTCAGCGCTGAATTTTGGATTCAAGAGCAAGGCTTCCCAATTTTGATTGAAATGAATGCTCGTATGAGCGCCACCTTTAGCTTTTTATATCAGCAGAGTCTGAATTTTAATTTACGTAAAGCTGCTTTGACATTATCTTTGGGAAATTGCCCGCAGATTCCCAATCAGACATTACCACAACAAACGGTGCCAGTCAGTTGTCGCCTGTATCTGTCAACTCGTAAAATTGGTCTCGCCTCAACACTGTTTGATTTTAGCCTTGCCCAACAAACTTTTGGTCAGTCGCAACAGATTATATTTAATTGCCAACCAGAAGAACAACTTCAAGGCTCCCACTACCATTCAACTGCACTGGCAGAACTAAACCTTGTTGGCACTAACCGAGCTGCGCTCCAGTTTTATGGAGAGCATCTACGCCATGCATTGCTCCTAGAAAGACGTTCGCCAGCCTATGAAATTGCTGTGGTACCAGACTGTGTTCTCCAGGGGGGTGAGGGACTCTGTTATGACCCCAGAAGCCATCAATTATTCTGTCTGGACTACGGCAATCCTCAGCTTATCCAATTGTGCTTAAAAACCCGCAAAGTGAAGCGGTTCCCATTACCTGGTTTGTGTTACGGTGTTGCGGTGTCGGCAACAGGAACTGTGGTATTATCTGGGGAATTGGGATTGGTGGAGTTTAATCTCAATTCCCAGGAACTAGTGCCGATTATCCAAGAATATCGGGGCAAACGGTTGGTTTGTAATGATGTGATTATTGACGCAACTGGACACATCTGGTTCAACACTATCGATGAGGATGCTACAGCAATTAGGGGGACAGGTGCACTGCTAGTGTGTGATTACCCAGCGTCTTTACAAGAGAATCGCCAGGTGCAAGTCCAGGAAGTTTTCGTGGGACTAGGTTATGCTAATGGTATGGGACTATCACCAGATGGGCAATCGCTCTACGTTGTGGATAGTCTGGAACGTACTGTCCATGTCTTCGTTTTCAATTCGGAGCCAGCTGAAGCAACCCTACCCAATATTCACGATCATCACAAATTTATTGTTGCCGATGAAAACGAAGGAGTACCCGATGGGTTGGCTGTCGATGGGTTAGGTCGTCTTTGGCTCACATTTTGGTTTGGAGGCAAGGTAGTCTGTATTGATCCGCAATCTCAAGCAAGAGTGAGAGAGATTCTTCTACCTGTGATGAATATTGCCAGTGTGAGCTTCGTTAATTCTAAATGCGATCGCAATGCTGACTCATCCTGCAAATTGTTTGCTTGTTCATCTGCTGTTCCTTGGCTAGGGGGAAAAGTCTTCGCACCCTGGTATGCAGATGACTTACCAGTGGAGCAACAAGGATACCTTTTTGAGATCGATACCGAGTTTTAGGGTGGACAGCAAGAAGCCTCTCGCCTAACTGATAGGGAGGCGATGGCTCTTAGCTTTTCGTTTTGATTAGCTTTGGGTTGTTTGCTTTTCATTGTTATTGCCATAAAAACGTACTTATTTAAACACCAAAACCGTCCGCTAGTAGGACGGTTTGTCGTCGATATTGAGGTTTGTTTTATGTTTATTCCTCGGTTGAATTTTCTTTATCTATTCTTTTTCTTATTTCCGCTTCTAGCTGTTCTCCTGTGCTAACAACGACTCTGTTAGGTTTAGCTCTCATAATTGACAGAAAATATTGAAAGGCATCTTCGTCTTGAGGATGTGTTTTTACATAATTCCTCAAGTCCGCTTCGCTTAATTGACGATAATCTAAGTCACTCATTGTATTATATTTTCTCCATTACTTAATATTTCTACCTGGATTGTTTCACCTATAAGGACTACTATTCTTCCAGTTCTTGTATCGTATCTGGTTAGTTCAATTGTTTTTAGTAAGTTACTCATTCTTACGCATAAGTCGTAGAAAGAGCGTATTTGTTCGATTGTTGGTTCCACTAGCTGAATTAATGTATTATGGCTGGTTACTAGTTACCGTTTTTCGATTAAACAACGCTTCTTGAATTAGTACTACTATCATTAATCAACATTGCTGAGCGTGGGACACACGCCCTGTCTAAAAAAGTATCTCCTTCAAAGACGCTGCGCGTTAGCAAAGCTCCTCTGTTAGCGTGCCTCTTACAGAGGAACTACGTTAACGCGCAGCGTGTCGCGAAAGCGACTCAGCTCTCCCGAAGGGAGCAAGAGGCACAGTAAATGTCTGGGGTTGCCTAGAGTCGCGCTCGTAGCCCACACTCACCCGTTCACCGAAGGTGTTCCCGAAGGGTAGGGGAGTGTGTGGAGTATGTCACAATCGCTCGATTGACGTGAATTGCTTCGCCTGATCACCCATAGCCCTTGCTGCTTCTCCACAAGTACGGGGAGTAGGAAAAATCTTCTCTGGATTCGCTAAACCTTTGGGATTAAACACTTGCTTTACCCATTGCATAGTTTCCAAATCAGCTGGACTAAACATATCTGGCATATAGCATTTTTTATCAGCACCAATGCCATGTTCCCCAGAAATGCTACCCCCCACTTTGACACACAGCTTGAGAATTTCTCCCCCCACTTCTTCCACCTTTTCTAATGCTCCCGGCACAGAGTTATCATATAGAATCAGCGGATGTAAATTACCATCCCCAGCATGGAAAACATTGGCAATTTTATAACCAGATTTTTCTGCTAATGCCTCAATCTCTTTCAACACATAAGGCAATTGGGTACGGGGAATCACCCCATCTTGCACATAATAATCTGGGCTTAAATGTCCTGCTGCTGCAAATGCAGCTTTTCGCCCTTTCCATAACTTTAATCTTTGTTCGGGTTCACTAGCAGAAGTAACATTCCGCGCCCCATTTCGTTTACAAATATCGATCGCTCGCTGTTTGTTTACCCCTACTTCTACAGCCAAACCATCAATTTCTACTAATAAAATCGCCTCAGCATCGCGGGGATAACAATTAGTTTTGACAACATCTTCTACCGCATTAATACTGAGATTATCCATCATTTCCATGCCCCCAGGAATAATCCCGGCACTGATAATATCAGAAACCGCCGCCCCCGCAGCTTCTACACTGGTAAAGTCTGCCAACAACACGCAAATAGATTCGGCACTTTTGAGAATGCGTAAAGTAATTTCCGTGGCAATGCCTAAAGTCCCTTCCGAACCAACAAAAATACCCGTTAAATCGTAACCGGGCATTTCCGGTATTTGACCCCCCAAATCCACAATTGACCCATCAGGGGTGACAACCTTCAAACCCAATACATGGTTGGTGGTGACACCATACTTTAAGCAATGCACCCCCCCAGAATTCTCCGCCACATTCCCACCAATGGAACAGATAATTTGACTGGAAGGATCGGGAGCATAATAAAAACCAGCACCGCTAACCGCTTGTGTTACCCAACTATTAATGACTCCTGGCTGAACCACCACCCTTTGATTATCCAAGTCTATATTGAGTATTTGCCGCATTAAAGATGTGACAATCAACACGCAATTCCTGATAGGTAATGCCCCACCAGACAACCCAGTACCGGAACCACGGGCGATAAAGGGAACGGAGTACTTGTTACATATTTTGACCACTTCTGCCACCTGCTCAGTGGTTCTGGGTAAAACTGCTACATCTGGACGTTGACGATAGCTACTTAACCCGTCGCACTCATAGGTAATTAATTCTTCTCGCCGTTGTACCACACCATTTTTACCGAGTACTTTTTCAAACTCTTTGATGATGGGTTTCCAGTTGATTTGTTGGGTGGTTTGGGCAATCATGATTTTTTGGCAGGGGGTGGGTACTTTGTTCTTTTATTGTTCCATATTACCTTCCCTCCTTCACTCCTTCACTCCGGGCGGGGAAACCCCGCCCCTACTCCTTCCCTCCTTCACTCCGGGCGGGGAAACCCCGCCCCTACTCCTTCACTCTTTCCCTCTTAAATCTACACTCCTAAGCCTCGCAACACCCCCTCTACCCTATTTGCACCGTCTGCCTTGCCTTGACGTTGGTATAAATCACGGGCTTTTCTCAATTGAGCGATCGCTTCTTGACGACGACCCCGTTTTTTCATTTCTCCACCCATCAATTCATAGGCACGAGCATTTCTGGGGTCGATTTCCAGTAACTTCTGATACGCCCACCTAACTGCTCCATAATCTCCCAGACGGGACTGAGTTACCATTAGACCCAAATAGGCATTTTTATTATTACGGTCGAGTTGGATAGATTTACGGTAAGCTTCCTTAGCACCTTTCATATTTCCCAAGTTACCGTGGACATACGCTACAGCATAGTAATAATCGCTACTGTTAGGATTGAGAGCGATCGCTCGACGATAGGAAATGAGTGCGCCGCGAAAATCACCTTTTTGAGCTTGGAGAAAACCGATACCAGCAGGGATTGTGTGATTTTTGGGTTCTAGGGTTGCGGCTCTTCGATAAATAGCGATCGCGCGATCGTAATTCCCCCTACCGACTAATCTCCGTCCTTCCTGTAGTAGTCTAACTACTTCTGGACTACTTTTTTGGGCGATTCGTGTTTGGGCACTAACCACTGAAGGCATTGTTGTCGCAATGCTTCCTACTAAAATAACGCTAACTATGGAAGATATCTGTCTGTACACAGCCAATTACCTAAAAGTTATTGTAACTTTTTCTATGTTTGTGAGAATAGTTTGTCTATTAAAACAAAAATACTCTCGTTTGAAAACTAGGTGAGTTTACTTTTATCAAATATTCACGATAAATTAAGCAATCATATCTCAATTTGTGCATAACAACAAAGGTAAAGGATAACCGTAAGTGCGAGACCCTATTCAATAGGTTCCCAAACAAAAATAACTATATATTGCTTTTCATTTACCAACACTATTAAGTCTGATTGTCAAGGGAAATTTAGAATTTAGAATGAAGAATTTAGAATTATTACCCCATCTATGAATCCACACGGCTTGTATCTACTTATTGTTTGGTCATTCGATTTTGGATTTTGGATTTTGGATTTTGGATTGACCCCATGTCTAAAGCCAGGGGCTTGGAATAATGATAGAACCCTTTGTTTTCTTCACGGATCAATCCACCGGAGAAGTGCGTTCTTGTGGGTTTCCCATTCAGAGCAACTTCGGGGAACTTGTATCCAGTTTATTTTTCTGTCATTATCAAACCGGCTAATTACAGAATGCTGCGCGGTAGATACGTATCAACCGCTGATTGTAGAGTACCCAGACCAAGGGTTCTGCTAAATTGATAGATGGGGAAATCAAAGGCTAATTGTTGATAACTAAAATAACACCATCATGGTAAGCTCTAATTGTTTAGAGGAACATTTATGATTTTAACTACAACTGATGTAATTCAAGGGTCTATTATTCAGTCATATTTAGGAATTGTCACGGCAGAAGTTGTTTATGGTAGTAATTTTTTGCGGGACTTTTTCGCCAGCATTCGTGATATTATCGGCGGACGTACTGGTAGTTACGAACGGCTATTTCAAGAAGGGCAGAATAAAGCGATCGCAGAATTAGAACAAAGGGCACAACGGTTAGGTGCAGATGCTGTCATTGGGATTGAAATTGATACGGGAACCATTAATGTTGATGAATCTGGTGTATTAATACTAATTACTGCCACTGGTACGGCGGTAAAGATGCAATAGTCAAACAATTTTAGATTTTAGATTTTAGATTTTGGATTGATTTCCATAGATAAATCTTGGGGTTGCTTACGTACCACTCTGCTAGAGTTCCATTAAAGAAATACTGGTTCACCTGAAAGGGTGACAATTCCACATTTTTATCTATACTCCTAGGGGTTTAAAACCCCATCTCCTACGGGTTGTTTGTTTTGTGTTGGGGTTTAAATCCCCATTACAAAACGTAATTACGAATTACGAATTACGAATTACGAATTGTTTAACAACCTTGGGAAGGTAAAATTATTTTTGATGGG
>JASJCJ010000237.1 GCA_030066045.1 Calothrix sp. MO_167.B12 | reverse complement strand
ATGTATGTTCGATTACTTTAATTTGCTCTTGTGTTGGATTGGCTTTATATTCGTAAGTTAAAGTTAACACCGTTTATCACCTCCTACAAAATAATACCATATTTTGTAGAAAATGTTCACGTAAAATAGAAACAAAGGGCTAAAGCCCTTTGAGTCGGGTTTCATCCCCTCGATAAATCCTAGGGGTTCTCACCCTCCCATTATGTTTTGATAGGTTGAAAGCCCCTTGTCTTTAAGACCGGAGATGAAAACCTTAAGCAGCCTTTAGTCTGCCTGTCTAGCTAATTTTTCTAACATATCAGAGTAAATTTTTTGTACCTGAAATTTTTTGTTGACTCTTTAACCATTTTTTAACTGTGGATGTAACAGTTAAAGTTAATTTGTCTTTCTTCTCTCCATAATTCCATAATTTGTATCTCTCATTTTGACAAGCATTAAAGAATTTCATTATCAAGTTGCTCATTGGTTATCTCATTTATGAATTTGAGATGCTCCCGCTAGACCCGTTAGGGTTAGCTTAGCGGTGAGAGTTGTCACATTAGGGATATTCTTGGCAATACTAGTGGTGAATGAGGCGACATAGTTGTTAAACAGCCAAAACTAGCAATCTATAAAAAGGTCAAATAATTTTTTCCATTTCCATACTTGACATTCTATGCTGAGGATGAACTATTACTGAATAGAAAGGAGTGAAGATTTTCTGATCGAAAATCCTTTGACTATATACGGACGATCCCCCTTGACGATAAGATGTATATGCTCAAAACCGTTTCACCCTGGAATAGCCCACTATAGCAACTGGTTGAGGTATTTTGATTTATGAGTCAAGACACAACTTTTAACAAAGTAAAAGAGATTGTCTCCGAACAATTGAATGTTGAAGCTGCGGAAGTAAAACCAGAATCCAAATTCGCTGATGATCTGGGGGCTGATTCCTTAGATACAGTGGAATTGGTAATGGCGTTAGAAGAAGCGTTTGAGATCGAAATTCCCGATGATGATGCGGAAAAAATTCAAACAGTTCAAGCTGCTGTGGATTACATCAACGAGCAAGTTGCTGCATCTGCCTAAAAGCACATTGGGGACTAGGATCAAGGATTATTCTCAATCCATTTCCTAGCCCTCAGCCCTTGAGTTCCTGTTTTGTTTTGCTTGCATCTAAAGCCACCATTAACTTAGTCATGACAGATTTGAAACGTAAACGCGTTGTTATAACTGGTGTTGGCGCGATTACACCGATTGGTAATACACCTACAGAATATTGGGAAGGATTAATCAGTGGACGCAATGGTATTGGTGAAATTACCAAGTTTGATGCGTCTAAACATACTTGCCGTATTGCTGGTGAAGTGAGGAATTTCGATCCCCACGACTATATGGATCGCAAAGAAGCCAAGCGCATGGATCTATTTTCCCAATATGGTGTGTCAGCAGCAAAACAGGCTGTGGCAGATGCACAACTAGTGATTAATGATTTGAACGCCGAACAGGTTGGTGTGATGATCGGTTCTGGTATTGGCGGCATTAAAGTCTTGGAAGATCAGCAAACGATCTATCTGAACCGAGGACCGACTCGTTGCAGTCCGTTTATGATTCCCATGATGATTGCTAATATGGCAGCTGGCTTAACAGCAATTCATACGGGAGCAAAAGGACCTAATTCCTGTGCCGTCACAGCTTGTGCGGCGGGTTCCAATGCTATTGGAGATGCTTTTCGCATTATCCAAGGAGGATATGCCCAGGCAATGATTTGTGGGGGATGTGAAGCGGCAATTACACCCTTGTCGGTGGCTGGTTTCGCGGCGGCGAGGGCACTTTCTTTCCGTAACGATGACCCCACCCATGCCTGTCGCCCTTTTGACAAGGACCGTGATGGATTTGTCATGGGTGAAGGTTCGGGTATTTTAATTCTCGAAGAATTGGAATATGCCCTCAGCCGGGGTGCCAGGATTTACGGGGAAATAGTGGGTTATGGTATGACCTGTGATGCTTATCACATCACTTCTCCAGCACCAGGAGGCACGGGAGCAATTAGAGCCATCTCACTAGCACTGAAAGATGGGGGAATATCTCCAGAACAGGTGAGTTATGTCAATGCTCATGGTACTAGTACCCCTGCTAATGATCCCACGGAAACCGCAGCTATAAAGGCGGCTTTAGGGGAACATGCCTATAAAGTAGCTGTGAGTTCTACTAAGTCCATGACCGGGCATTTATTAGGTGGTTCTGGTGGTATTGAAGCGGTAGCTACCACATTAGCGATCGCTAATGACAAAATTCCACCTACAATTAACCTGGAAAACCCCGATCCAGAATGTGATTTGGACTATGTCCCCCATACCAGTCGTGACCAAACAGTGGATGTCGCACTATCCAACTCTTTCGGTTTTGGGGGTCATAATGTAACTCTAGTATTTAAGAAGTATGGCTAGAATTTCGGGGTTTAAACAGTTCCCACAAAAATGCAGTCAGTGGAACTGGGAATGTAAGGATAATTAGGTGTATCAAAGCAATAATGCACCAGTAAATTTTTCCTAATTACCAAGGCCACCGCCTATCTACAGGGATTGATATTTTCAATTTCTGCCTTTCTCAAGACAGGTAGCAATTCAAAATTAGTTGTCAAATCAACTAATTATGTGGGGTAAGACCTCATAGAATAAATGTGAGACCATGTCACTTATCTGAAATCTAAAGTATTTGCTGCTGAAATTTACATTTGATTCAGTCAGGAAAACTATTTAACTAGATAACGTGAACATCAAATACAAAAAACTCAGATTCTCCGGCTTGCAGGTCAACAAGTACCAATGGGATGATGAGAATCATAGGTGGGGAAAATCTCCAAATTACCCCAACCAGAAAGCTCAAAGAGTGCTAACCCGTCGTTAAAAACAATCTGATTATGGCTGTTGCAACCCAATCCCTTGAACAACTGTGTATTAATTCGATTCGCTTTTTAGCAGTCGATGCTGTAGAAAAGGCAAAGTCCGGTCACCCAGGACTACCAATGGGCGCAGCACCAATGGCATTCGTGCTGTGGGATAAGTTCATGCGGTTTAATCCCAAGAATCCTAAATGGTTCAACCGCGATCGCTTTATCCTATCTGCCGGTCATGGTTGTATGTTGCAGTATGCCCTACTGTACTTGACTGGTTATGACAGTGTCACCATAGAAGATATTAAACAGTTCCGCCAATGGGGTTCTAAGACCCCCGGACACCCGGAAAACTTTGAGACTGAAGGTGTAGAAGTTACTACCGGACCTTTGGGGCAAGGTATTGCTAATGGAGTCGGTTTAGCAATGGCTGAAGCACACCTAGCAGCCAAGTTTAACAAACCCGATGCCAAAATTGTTGACCACTACACCTACGTGATTTTGGGTGACGGTTGCAACATGGAAGGTGTTGCCGCTGAGGCTTGTTCTTTGGCGGGACATATGGGATTAGGCAAACTCATTGCTCTTTACGACGACAACCACATTTCCATTGATGGTTCCACTGATATTGCCTTCACTGAAGATGTGAGCAAGCGGTTTGAATCTTACGGTTGGCATGTACTGCACGTTGAAAATGGTAATAACGATTTAGATGCGATCGCTAAAGCCATTGAAGCTGCTAAGGCTGTCACCGATAAACCCACCATGATTAAGGTAACAACTACCATTGGTTATGGTGCTCCCAACAAGCAAAACACCGCCGGAATTCACGGTGCAGCTTTGGGAACTGATGAAGTTGCAGCAACCCGCAGTAACCTGGGTTGGGAATATGAGCCTTTTGCTCTACCCCAAGATGCTGTAGATCATATGCGTAAAGCCGTTGAGCGTGGCGCGACAGTAGAAGCGGAATGGAATCAAGCTTTTGCTGACTACAGCAGCAAATATCCCCAAGAAGCGGCAGAATTTGAGCGTTACGTTAGTGGTAAATTACCTGATGGCTGGGACAAGGTATTACCTGCTTACACTGCTGAAGATAAAGGACTACCCACCCGTAAGTATTCACAAGCTTGCCTCAACAAATTAGCTCCCATTGTACCCGAGTTGATTGGTGGTTCTGCTGATTTAACCCACTCCAACTTAACTGAGATTGAGGGCTTCGGTGACTTCCAGAAAGGGCAATACGAAAATCGTAACGTCCACTTTGGGGTGCGGGAACATGGTATGGGTGCGATTTGTAATGGAATGGCACTCCACGGTTCGGGATTAATTCCTTACGGTGCCACATTCTTAATCTTCACCGATTATATGCGCGCTGCCATTCGCCTATCTGCCCTTTCCCAAGCCGGTGCAATTTGGGTCATGACCCACGACTCCATCGGACAAGGGGAAGATGGACCAACCCACCAGCCCATAGAAACCCTGGCTTCTCTACGTGCAATTCCTAACCTGACTGTGATTCGCCCAGCGGATGGAACCGAATGTTCTGGTGCCTACAAAATAGCGATCACTAGAGCTAAGGAAAATGCACCCACCCTATTGGCATTCTCCCGTCAGGCTCTGCCTAACTTGACTCCTACTTCCATTGAAGGAGTGACAAAAGGTGCATACACAGTGGTAGATTGTCAAGGTACACCTGAACTAATTTTAATTGGTACAGGTTCCGAGTTGAATCTCTGTGTAACTGCGGCTGAGAAGTTGGCAGGGGAAGGTAAGAAAGTGCGTGTGGTTTCCATGCCTTCTTGGGAGTTGTTTGAGGAGCAGGATGGAGCTTACAGAGAGTCTGTGTTACCTAAAGCTGTCACCAAGCGTTTATCTGTAGAAGCTGGTGCGAGCTTTGGTTGGCACAAGTATGTTGGCACTGAAGGGGATACTGTGAGTATAGATAGCTTCGGTGCTTCTGCTCCTGGTGGTACTTGTATGGAGAAATTTGGTTTTAGCGTTGATAATGTGTTGGCTAAAGCGAAGGCATTATTGGGTTAATTAGCAACAGAGTAATTTTATTGTCGGGGTGGACTGAAAAGTCTGCCCTTTTTTTGTGAACCGCTCCAGGGGCAGAGAAACCAGAAGAAGAGGAGGAGTTATTATCTATACTCCTAGGGGTTTAAATCCCCATTACAAAACGTAATTACGAATTACGAATTACGAATTGTTTATTGTGGAGGCAAATTAGATGATGCATTTATTATATTGCTCATATTTTTGTCAAGCTAAATTAATAAAAATTTAAACTATCAAAAATCGTTATAAATGAAACACTCAAATATTTTATGTGGTGAGTGAAAAATGAGTGAAATAGAGATTTCAGCAATAAATTTTCAATTTTGCTTGTAAAGCAGAATGTCAGAGAGTTTAGTCCTGACAAGATTTTGATTAAATCAGATTTATATTAATCCAGGGTGCAGGAGTTGAACCTGCCTAGGGCGAATTATGAGTTCGCTGCCTCATCCGCTCGGCCAACCCTGGTCAGCTACTAATGTTAGCATAAACAGGCACAATTGTGCTATTAAAAATAAATTATCATAATATTTTTGAAAAATTGGGATGCTCCCAGAGCTAACTTGAAAAAAGTCGCACACGGGGTAAGTCTCTTAAAAGCAGTTGACGGGCGGTACGCCACCCCTTATGAATGTAATAAATACGAGATATCCAATCTCCAATCTCTTGTTCCCTAATCCGTGTTTCTTTGGAAACTAACCCTGATAGCTTATATACCTTTCTTTAGAGAAATATTTTTCCGCAATAGCTGATTAGTAATGAAACTAAATTCCACCGTACTCTTGACTTTGACCTTATTAACCCTAATGTTAGGGGCTGGATCTGTAAGTGCTTTTTGGGGCTTTACCTTAGGAAGTGCAGCACTCGAAGGTGTAACTACTCCCGACTCCCGTCCCACAAATAAATTTGCCAATTCCAAGGTAAATTCTTCCCAGCAAGTAGGAGTGATGATGTTAAAAGAGGAAGAAATACTGAAAACGGTCAAGGCAAGGATTGAGGGCAAAACAAAAACAGCTAAAAAACGTAAAAGCAGAAAGAATAAGCAAAAACAGCAGAAAAAGAAAACTTCCTTTATCAAACAGGAAGAAAAGCTCCAAGCAGGTTTTCCCATTAAAGCAGAGAGTGAGGGAGTGAGCTTATCCGTACAATCTTCTCGCTTCTCTGGTGGTGCTTTAGAATTACAGGTAAAAATGCAGAATCAAGGCTCGGATACGGCGCGTTTTCTATATACCTTTTTGGATGTCACCGATGATAAAGGTAGGACTTTAAGTGCTAGTACCGAAGGACTACCAGCTGAATTGCCACCAGAAGGACCAACTTATACTGGTAGAGTAATAGTTCCTACACCTTTGCTAGATGGCGTAAAAAAGATATCATTGACTCTCACTGATTATCCGGCTCAAAAATTACGCTTGGCAATACCAAATATTCCGGTAGAAAGATAGGTAGTATTATGAGGATATGGGAAATTGGTAGTTGTGGCTTGATCGCGTTCTATTTTTAAAGATGCCATTTACTGTGTTTTTGTTTGAGATTGGGAACAGAGGAATTTTTTTTGGTTGCTTATTTTGTATACAAGTGGCTCCCAAATCTACTATTGGAACGCGATTTTCAGACTAGATTTGGCAGTGAGAGTTTTGACTAACGTAAGTGGGTCGGATGTGGGTCTGCGATTATTATCAGTATTATTGCTGATTGCGATTAATGCATTTTTTGTCGCAGCAGAATTTTCTATGGTGACAGTTAGGCGATCGCGTATTCGTCAGCTAGTGGAAGCAGGTGATATTCAGGCAATTTCCGTTGAAGGTTTACAACGTAGTATAGATCGCCTCTTGTCCACCACTCAATTAGGTATTACTTTGTCAAGTTTGGCATTGGGATGGATTGGAGAAAGTACAATTGCGGGACTGGTGGAAACATGGCTCAAATCTTGGTTTCTCTTCAATGGTACTAACCGCTTCATTGCTCATTCAGTATCCATTCCCATTGCCTTTTTTCTGATTGCCTATCTACAAATTGTGTTGGGTGAGTTGTGTCCTAAATCAGTGGCAATGCTGTATTCCGAACAGCTGGCCAGGTTTTTAGGTCCTTTAGTAAAAGCGATCGTCCGTTTTTTCAGACCATTTATCTGGATTCTCAACCAATCTACTCGCTGTCTGTTAAAGTTTGTAGGGGTTGAATATACTGGTCAAAGCTGGAAGCCACCAGTAACACCAGAAGAATTGCAGTTAATCATTTCTACGGAAAAAGAATCTACAGGTTTATTGGCAGGAGAACGAAAATTACTCAACAATGTTTTTGAGTTTGGAGAGGTGACGGTACAAACAGTTATGGTTCCCCGCACAGCCATAGTCACTTTACAAACCGATACGACCTTACAGGCTTTCTTCGAGATAATGGCAGAGACTGGTCACTTTTGTTATCCAGTAATTGGAGAATCTTTGGATGATATTCGTGGCATTCTTTACTTTAAAGACTTAGCACAATGCTTAGCTATGGGTAAGCTGAAGGTAGACACTCAGCTCCACAAATGGATGCGTCCAGTACGGTTTGTACCAGAAAATACCCTGTTGAAAGAACTTTTACCTATGATGCAGCAAGAGAAACCCTCTATGGTAATTGTGGTAGATGAGTTTGGGGGTACAGCAGGTTTAGTTACGATCCAGGATATTATTGTTCAAATCATTGGAGAAACAGGAGAAGCCGAAAATACAGATGAGTTGTTGGTTGAGTTATTAAATGAGCAAACATTTCTCGTACAAGCACAAATTAATTTAGAAGAACTCAACGAAATTTTGCATCTCAATTTGCCATTGAGGGAAGAATATCAAACACTAGGAGGATTTTTGCTATACCAGTTACAGAAAATACCATCCCTTGGTGAAACTTGCCAATATCAAAATCTAGAATTTACAGTGGTTTCCCTGGATGGTCCCCGGTTGCATCAAATTCAAATACAATACCTGGAGGAAGGAGTGATGGAGTGAGGGAGGGAAGGAGTGAAGGAGTGAAGGAGGGAAGGAGTGAGGGAGTGAAGGAGGCAAATTTCTCTTTATTACTTATTACTTATTACTTATTACTTATTACTTATTACTTATTACTTATTACTTATTACTTATTACTTATTACTTATTACTTATTACTTCATCCCCTCATCAACCCATCAGACTGACTACTCAGCATAAGGGATAGGATCTTGGAGTCCTAATTCGGCGAAAGCAGCAAGGCGTAAACGGCAGGAATCACAGACACCACAAGCGACATCACCTCCAGCATAGCAAGACCAAGTTAATTCCCAGGGAACACCCAATTTATTGCCTAGTTGGATAATTTCTGTTTTTTTCAAGTCAATTAAGGGACTATGAATTTCTATTGGTTTCCCCTCCCGTCCTTGCTTAGTTCCCAAACGAAATACTTCCTGCATGGCTTGGATATAGTCAGGACGACAGTCAGGGTATCCGGAATAGTCCAAGGCGTTGACACCGATGTAAACCCTTTGTGCGTTGATACTTTCAGCATATCCCAAAGCAAAGCTTAAAAAGATGGTATTGCGAGCTGGGACATAAGTAATCGGTATATTTCGTGCCATGTCATCTAAGGCACGTTGTTGGGGTAAATCAATGCTGTTATCAGTCAACGCTGAACCTCCCCACTGCCTTAAGTCAAAGCTAACAACTTGATGCTCCACAACACCAGTGGCTTTGGCAATTGTTAATGCTGATTGTAATTCTCGACGATGGCGTTGCTGATAATCAAAGGAGATTGCATAAACCTGACAGCCATCAGCTCGTGCTTGGTAAATAACAGTGCTAGAATCTAGTCCTCCAGACAAAAGAATTACAGCTTTCATTGCCAAATATGATTATGTAAAGTTGATGAGCGATCGCCAAATGAGGATATATTATCTCTTATCTTAAGTATAAAAATCACTATTTTGACTATATGTATGACAGATATACAGATGTGGGGAACTTGCGATAATCTTTGAAATTCTTCATAAACAGAACCTCTATGTTACCATCTGGATGGTTTTCAACGGCTCGTCGATGGGAACATAGTATCCATGCTAACGACCGTAGCGTCTCTAATTTTTGGTGGTTGAGGAGAAAATCATAGTGCAAGATAGCATTTTAGCGGCAGAAACAAATTTCTATACACAGCGCAAACAGCCACAGCCAATCCGCATAGGTGTGATTGGTGTGGGTAATATGGGACAACACCATGCCCGTGTACTGAGTTTGATGAAAGACGTTGAACTGGTCGGTGTAGCAGATATTAATGTTGAGCGCGGTTTGGAAACTGCTAGCAAATATCAAGTCCGATTTTTTGAGGATTATTGCGACCTATTACCCCATGTAGATGCAGTTTGTATTGCTGTTCCTACCCGGCTACACTACGCTGTGGGCATCACTTGTCTTCTAGCAGGAATTCATGTCCTGATTGAAAAACCCATAGCAGCTAGTATTTCAGAAGCAGAATCCCTAGTTAATGCAGCAGCTGAATCTGGATGTATCCTCCAGGTAGGTCATATTGAGCGTTTTAGCCCTGCTTTTCAAGAATTAAGTAAAATTCTCAAAACTGAAGAAGTCTTGGCTCTAGAAGCCCATCGCATGAGTCCTTATAGCAATCGGGCAAATGATGTATCGGTGGTGCTAGATTTAATGATCCACGACATTGATTTATTGTTGGAATTAGCCGCAGCACCTGTAGTTAAGTTGACAGCAGGTGGTAGTCGAGCTTTAGACTCCGGGTACTTAGATTATGTAAGTGCAACCCTGGGCTTTGCCAATGGTATTGTTGCTACCCTCACAGCTAGCAAGGTTACTCACCGCAAAATTCGTAGTATTGTTGCCCATTGTAAAAATTCATTTACAGAAGCAGATTTTCTCCAGAATGAAATTCTGATTCATCGCCATACTGCTACTAACTCAATCAATGAATATAAAAAAGCACTTTATAAGCAAGATGAAGTTATCGAAAAAGTTTCCACTACTAATACTGACAAGTTGGGTGCGGAATTAGATCACTTTGTTAACTGTGTGCGTGGCGGTAATCAGCCTTCGGTTGGTGGTGAACAAGCACTCAAGGCTTTAAGATTGGCAAGTTTAATCGAACAAATGGTTCTAGAAGATAGGTCGTGGAATTTATTGGATTGGCAGTCTGACTCGAAAATACACTCATTAACTCCCACTTTGTAGGGAATTCTCAAAAATGAATTGTCTCACTAAGAGGGTTGACAGTTATAGGACTTACGCATAATCATCTGGAAACACTAATTCTTCGTGGTGCGAATGAACGGATTACCGTTACTTTTGACATTTTTTGTGTAAGTCCTGAGCTATCGAAAGGACTAATCACTTTCTTTACCTCCTTTACTCCGAACGGGGAAATCCGAGCGGGGAAACCCTTTTATGGGTAGGGATTTTGTATTTGGTAATTTTTTCTGGGTTTCAGCCGATGCTTAAGTCCTGAAATGACCAAACCACGTTAGACAATTGAGAATTTTCTCAATTATTTCCCAGATTCTGAAAACCCTACCCTTGAAAGGCGAGGAAACCCCGCCCCTACTCCTATGACAAGGGTAGATTTTTTACATTTCCGCATCAGCAAGAGAAGGGAGGCTAGAAGACAGATAGACAAGGAAGATTGTTCAACGCAAAGGCTGAGGCTTTCGAGGTAGTTTCTATTTTGGGCAACCGTATAATAGTTTGGTTCGTTTTTCCTCCCGTTCGGCTGAGCTCACGGCCGAAGCCTTGTCTACTTTCCCACCTTGTTGTCCAAATCTTACCAACACCCAATTGTAAAAAGCCTACCCCTGTGAGTCCCTCTCCTTTCCTCCATTATTTATCAGAAAAATGGTGGCGATCGCAAATTTAATTGGTATAAAATTCCAAATTCCAAATAGTATACATCAGGGAAAATAGCCGATTGTCTGCTACCAAAGCATCAGTAGCGATACATCAATCAGTTTTCTAGTATACTCAGAATATATGCTGAGTAGTCAGTCCGAGTTTAAAGATAAGCATATTTCCCATATTTGCCAATGATTCTGGAGGGCTTAGTTATTATTGTTGAGGTACTAAAGATTTAAAGGTCAGCGATCGAGCAAGAAAGGATGGAAAAAAGACAATTTCTTGGTTTGATGTCCAAAAATAGGCTTTTATGTGTAAAAACCAACCTTGACTTTGTTCCAGTTTCGCCTAAATCTTGTCAAAGTAATGCTGAAATGCGATCGCTGAAGTAAAATTTAGCATAGTTATAGATACAGTTGACGTGCCCAAAAAAATCTGGTAGCACGCTTTTTTGTAACATGAGCATGTTAACTTTTTAGAGCTAGGTAAAAACTAGGAGCTTTCATGACAGACCAACCATCTGCCGCTACCCCAATGAATGCCGCTGCTATTCCCATGAATAGGGTACCGGCTGCCAATCCCATTAATGCTGCACCCAAGCCCCTAGCTGGTGGTGGCAAAAATATTCTCAGTGTTGACTTAGGTCGAACTTCCACAAAAACTTGTGTCAGTCGTGATGCTGGCAATGTGACATTTGTTCCATCTAATGTGAAGCAAATGTCAATGGAACAAGTACGGGGAGG
>JASJCJ010000028.1 GCA_030066045.1 Calothrix sp. MO_167.B12 | reverse complement strand
GACACGCCTAAAAATGTAGGTTGGGTTGAGCGGTAGGGAAACCCAACAAAGTTTTACTGGTGTTGGGTTACTCTGCTCCAAGCCGCTGTTGCGTCTACATTCTTCAACCCAACCTACACTTAATGCATCATTTTAATCTTGCCACGCCACTACGTATTTTTTCAGAAATCAAATATGATGACTATAGTAAATAGGCTACATATACTAAGTATCAGATTTTATTCTTTAATCAGAGTGATAAAAATATATTAAATTTTCAGTATTTCTCACTAGGCTTAGGTTAACTTAACTCTTGTTTGTTACAAGTAAATATGGAAATGGGAACTGAAATCAAAATTGGAAAGTATGAGGAAAATTCCGATCCGAGTCTAGGTTACTATCCTGCACCGGGGTGGGAATGGCAGAAACCTGAGCCAAAAACCTATCTAGTCGATCATAATTTAGCTCAATTTGCACAGGTTTGGATACTTAATCTTGTTGAGTTGGTTCATTGGATTCTACTCATTCCATCCTTCATCTTGTCATTCATCATCTTTCAACATACAGATGTATTAGTTGCCAAAATCGGCACAGATTTACAAGTTTACTTACTATCAGTTGCCCCACTAATTCAGGCTTTTGCTGGCTTGGTTGCAGTGGTGATGCATGAATATGAAGGCTGGCAAGTTGTATGCTTTAAAAATCCACTGGATTCGGATTTTAATATCAAAGACTTCAATAATGAGTGGTTGCGTGAAATTGCATACAAGATGCTATTTTTTCTGCAAATAGTTGGCTTGTTAGCATTTTCTTTGGGAGTTTTTGGAGTCAGCAATATAACCATCTCTTTTGCAATTATCAGCATCCTCATTGCATTTGTTGGACCTCAAAATCCTAAAGCAACTTTCCCGGTTAATAATCAGCCTGTATTTCCTATTTCGATATCACTAGTAATAGTATTTATTATCAATGCAATCATTAATGTTGCAGCATATTATCATCTCTTTAGCCCAGTTCTTGAATCTGCTAATATGCCAAGTATTTTAGCACTCGTAGCACCCGTACTTTTCATGTTAGGTGGGGTAATTGAAGGAGTATTGGCTGAATCAAGTTTCAATCAATGGATACATTTTGGGGCAGTTATTTTTCTCAATCTTGGCTTGCTAGCACAAATATATTTCTTTGGTCTGTTTTGGTAACAGTAATAAATTTCACACTTTGTTCCTGCTCTGAGTTTCGACTTTTTGATTGTTTGGCCGCTATCTAAGAAAAGGAAAGTATACTGATGCTTGGTAATCAATTGACAAAAATTACCCAAAGCTACTGGGTATTGGGATTAGCTCAGGTAATTCACAGTATGGAAGAGACATACACCGAGCTTTACCTCCGCTTTGGCTCCATGAGTGAAGCATTGCATAAAATCTTCCCCTGGATTCCTCAGTTTGCAATTAGTGCAGATATATTTGCAATTCTCAATTATTTGATGATTGCTCTGATATTAGGTTCAATTCCTGCGGCCGAAAAAGGCAGTCGGCTAGGATTTATTTTTATGTGGAGCTGGGCAATTATTGAACTATTGAATGGAGCTTTCCATATTGGCACTTGGATATTTCTGCGAACTTATTTCCCTGGTGGAGTGTCAGGGCCAATATTGTTTGTATTGAGCCTTGTATTCATTCAGCAACTGCGAAACGCTGGAAAACAGACAACACAAGCAATTCAGTAATCCTACAATCTCTATTCCCAAATGTCTGACAAAAATTTCTTCTCAGATTTACTATGGTTAGGCAAAAGCTTGACCATCCTTTTATTATTGATTTTTGGTATCCTAGCGATCGCTGCTATTTTCACTAGTGGCAAGGTGGACAATTCCATCACTCTGATTCTCTGGGCTGGAGCGGCAGTAACGGGATTGTTATTGTTGTTTGTGGTGACAATTCAACTTGCTTACGCTAATAACTGGGGTGGAAAACCCATTATCCTTGAACCTATTGGTGATGGAGAAACTGTCGTTGGACTGATTTTCATTCAAGGAGAAGGTATTGAAATTGAGCGATATCGCCCCGTTGCACAGGCAATTCAAGCTGCGGCCTCTGATTTAAAACTTTGGGTTGGCATTCCCCAGTTTCTCGGCGACTCTCCTATTCCTCGGGAAACTGGGTTAGCAATTAACAAGGTGATTAGTGAAATGGAAAAGTCAGGTATGCCACATACCGATAACCTTTTCTGTATTGCCCATTCTGTAGGTGGAATCGCCATTCAAAAGTATCTCAAAAGTTTTCCTGAACGCGCCAAAGGGCAGATATTAATGGGATCATTTTTAGGTAAGTGGAATCTTGCAGATTTGGATAGTCAAGGAGCAACGATTATTCAATATCCCGTTCCTACCTTAACCATTGGCGGCACTTTAGATGGACTGGCTCGAATTACACGTATTGCAGCAGCATATTGGTATCAACAGATTAATCCATCACAACCCACCGATGGGGAAAATTTCCCCGTAGTGGTAATTGATGGAGCAAGTCATATGCAATTTGCTTCTGGGAATGCAACCTCTTTTGTTGCAGACTTTGACCTTAAGCCCAGTGCTAAGGAGTCAGAGGTACATCAACAAGTTGGCGAGTTGGTATACAACTTTATGTGTACAAAGTTAACCGATATCAACTCTGAAAATAGTCAAAAATTTCTCAATGACAAGGGACAGCAGACGCGCCCAAAAGTTCAGCCACTGATTGATTCGTTGATGTTGGAAGGGTATAACGGCTTTAAACCTGCTTGTTATAATCGTGCTGAAGATAATACTCGTAAAGATCCTAAATGTACGCCCTATTCTCCTTGGATTCAAGACAAGGCAAATTCAATCATGGCAGGGAGTGATTCCTCACCTGTGAAGTTTAACTTAGATGTGATTGATAGCTTCCACCGTTCCTATACAACTGATCCTTTTCATAAGCCTCACGTTCATGTCCCTCAAATTCGGAATTCTTGTGATGGAACACAACCATGTACCTTAACAATCTCTAGTGTTACTCAAGCACTATATACTTTCCTTGATTTCTTTGATACAGGCTTTTTCCCCGTAGCAGCTTTTTCCCTGCGAACAAAGCTGAATTCTCGACAAAATATTTGGAAACATGCAGGAGTGGACAATCCCGACTACAAAGAAACCGATGGACCTTCAAGAGGGGCTGAAATCAATCAACATGTCTATCAGTGGGCACTTGAGCAGGCTAGTGATGAAGCTAGAACCTACTTCGAGAAATTTGGCATACCCATAGACATGGGAGAAGATATGGCACCGATAGTAGCAGCAGGGCCTCTATTTATTTGGAACTATCCTAAGTATAACTACCGTCCTAAAGACAGCGGTCAATGTTACCAAGTAAGATCGACAGTCATGAAAACCCCTATTAACTATCCAATTGCTTCTGCAAGGGGTTTTCATTATTGCCAACTTCTTTCCCCCGCTGCTGCTATGGAGTGGATTTATGTTGATGGGTTAAGACCTAAAGCATCTCTTTCTGGAGCCACTTTCACTTATGGTCCCTTGGGAGGAATCGATAAAGTGATCAGATTTTTCTTGCGCGGAATACTTCGCCAAACCAGAACTAAGGGCTTATTTAAACGGATTTGAAGAAGATAAAGTAGTTTTACAAGGGCGCAGGCATTGCGCCCCTACACTAGATTGACGATGAGGCTAAAGATGCTGACTTGTCACCTCCCGTGGTAATTCCAATTCTGGAAGTACTCTGTTTATGGTTGGTGCTTGCGGCGCACTTAGGGACTTTTTGCTATTCTATATATGTAAACCACTTATTAATTTTTATGGTTGACACTTATGGCAGGTAGGAAGAAGTTGAACCGCGTCAATCTTCATGCAAGGGTTGCACCAGGGACAGGAGAAAAATTAAAAGAGATAGCCCATAAAATAGGCTATATCTACAATAATGAAGGGTCTACGGGTCAATTGTTAGATGCGATCGCAGACGGCGAATTAATATTGATCGCCACCAAAAATAGAAGTAACCTCGATAAAAATGGTTAATTTTATTGAGTTGAAAAAAATATGTATGCTATATTCTGACACAATTATTCGTCCTGTTTACTACCGAATTATTGAACGACGTGGCAAAATCTGGGCATTTAAGGAAGGTGAAACATTTATCAACTGGTTTAACACCCCAGACTTGGAGATGGAAGATTTATTTTCTTTATTCGATACTTCGATGGAAAAAATTGCAACAGAACTGCGGCAGATTAATGGTGCGAAAAATGGCTATTACATTGCTAATATACTGGATAAAAAATACTACTACTGTGGTATTGAATGGAAGGATGTTAAAGCTAAATTCCTAGAATTAGGAATTGGTAGACCAGATCCGATGGAAGCATAAAAAAATTTATAGAATTATTTTTTAAAATTATTTTTTCACCCACTTGCGGAAACAGGTGGGTTTTGTTGTGCGTTAATCCTATGGCAATTACTTGTCAATCAAAAAGGTATAGGTACAGAACAAGAAAGCATTGTAGATTCCTCATCAAAGCCAACTAATCTCAGATGCTGAGGATTATTGAGTAACTGATGGGCTACCAAAACACCAGCAACAGTCCAAGTTTGAAACTTGCGTGCTTCTTTACCAATTAAACGACCATCCCTACCATCGTAATATTCAGGCCATTGATCTTTATATAAGCGTTTAATGGCCATTTCTAAAGCCCGTTCTGCTAAATCCACCCTACCTGTTTTTTGTGCCCCAGCTGCTAACAGCCACAATAAGATAGGCCAATTACCTGCATTATGGTAAGACCAAGAAGTATTTTTAGCATCACAGCCAGTAATAATTTCCCAATCTCGCCCCTCCAAGGCAGGAAAACAAAGCTTCATGGGCATTTTACCAATTAAATTATCCCAATGGGAGGCGATTAAATCCATAATCCCTTGGGATTGCTCCTCAGAAGCTAGTTTGCAGATAATAGCCATTAAATTCCCTTGGGTAAAAAAGCGAAAATCCATCCGTCCCGGACCACGATTACCGGCAAAATAACCGCCTTTTTCTGGGAGCCATTCCTTTAACCATTCAGGGATCGAAGCGGGATAGATATTAAATTTATTAATGGCAGTCGGACCATACTCTTCAACCTTGTAGTGGTAGATTTCATTGAGTATATCCATATCTAACCAGTAGTAATATCTTAGGTGGTAGACCAAATGACTCAAACGTTTATCCACCACTGCAATGTAGTCATCTTCAGGTAAGAGTACTTCTCTAGCCGATCGCAAGGCAATATAAAATAAAGCTTGGATATCTAAAGGATAACCATAAACCCCCATGCGCCGGTCAATCATATAGGAGGCATCGGCAACCAACATGGTGGGGAACATATCAAACCGGGAAGTCAGGCATAAATCCAAAATCAGCTTAATGCAATTTTGAAATTCTGGCTGATGAGCCAAAGCCATATCCCCACTAGCTTTGACATAGGCACGTAACATTAACAACCACCACAACCCGGAATCTACTGGTGCTACCCGAGCGATCGCATGTTCTCCAAAGTCTGGTATTAGATCTTCGTTTTCGCCTTGACACTTGACTTTAAAGCTAGCAGGCATCAATCCTTGACCTGGTTGAAAACAATCCAATTGCTTGTCATAACTTTGTAGCCTCAAAGTTTCAGTTAAAAAGTTACGCACAATTTCTACTTCACCCTTCATTAAAAAAGCTAAGGCAGAAACGGCAAAATCGCGGGTAAAACATTGGTCATAGTTTAATGGCGGCGCTGCTGGGTCATTGGCTGCTAAAGTACCTACTGGGCGATCATTGTATTGAATAATTGATGCCTCTAAAGTCTCCCATGCTGAATCTATTAGATGTTGAGGAATTCTCATTTAATTTCTCCACAATTGATTGTATTTGCTACCAGTAAGTAATAAGTAATCAAGAATTAAATCCCCTCCCTAGGAATGAAAGAAACAGGTAAAACTCTCTTATCTTCTAATTTGAAAATAGGGAGTTCGGGGTTCGGAATTCGGAGTAGGGGCGGGGAAACCCCGCCCAGAGTCAGGGAATTATTTTCAGATCCTTGGTTGTGTACAAACGTTTATGAGAGACTACCTTGAAAATAGGGAATAGGGAATAGGGAATAGGGAATAGATCTTTTCATGCTTGGTTGTGGGATTTTCCCCTGGGGGACTAACTGGAAAATAGGCACGGAAGCGCGGAGTTTGTAGGGGCGCATTGCGTGCGCCCTTGAAGAATTAGTCACAAAGCATTTTCATCGGTACTGCCTCCTGCTTCCTGCTTACTGAACTTATTGATTGAAAAAATATATGTATTAAAAATAACTATTAAATAATTACGGCTCTAGCGATTGAGACAAATCTGGGTTGAAAATAGTCACTGCGATCGCGGCCTATTTAAATTGTAAAATGTACTTGTAAATCTTGTCTTTTAGCAAAAATACCAATTTGAGAGATGTAGATATATGCTAGCAATCACACTCACCATATCTGAACATCGGTAACAGTGGCTGTAAAATAAATAAAGTTTCACACAACTGGAGTTGTTTGGAAAGAATGACAAGGCCATCCAGGCTCAAAGTAGTAACCGCCCTCCAGGTGGTTGTGTTGTGTTTATTACTATTACTCCTATGGACGGGCAATAGTTGGGCGCAAATCTCTGCTGACAGCAAAATTTCTCCTCTAATTGAAAAATTAGTAGATAAAGATGCTCACATTCGCCATGATGCTGCTGATGCTTTGGTTAATATCGGTTCCCCAGCAGTTCCAGTTTTGATTGAAGCTTTGCAAGACTCTGATTGTAATTTGCGCTGGCGTGCGGCTTCTGTGTTGAGCGATTTGGGTACAGAAGCAGCACCAGCTGTACCAGCGTTAACCAAAGCTTTGCAGGATGAAGATGGACAAGTGCGGTTATATGCTACCCTCGCCTTGGGCAATATTGGTGCGGCGGCAAAACCAGCAGTGCCATCTTTAATGGCAGCTTTACAGGATAAGGAGCTATATGTGCGGATTTATGCCCCTTCTGCCCTGAGGAAAATTGGTGTGGAAGCAAAGGTGGCGGTTCCAGTGCTGATTAGTGCTTTGCAAGATAAAAATGCCAGGGTACGCTTAAATGCAGCTTATGCTTTGGGTAATATGGGCACGGAGGCGACATCCGCAGTACCTGATTTAATTAAGCTGTTGGATGATAAGCAACCTTATGTACGTTTGGCGACAATTAAGGGTTTGGGTAATATTATTGCTGGGTTTCAGGACAAGGCAACAACTTTATCTAGTTCTAAGTTAAAGAAAATCATCGCTGAATTTGAGCCGGTATTACAAACCCTGGAAGCAAATCCGAATAAGTTCACAGAGGATGAAATTGTTCGCATTCGTCGTCCTTTAAATGCTTTAAAAGCTGAGAAAGACACCCGCCTATTTGACAGAGCTTTAGATTGGTTGCTGAAGCATAAAATACTGTTGGGCATTGGGGCTTATGTAACTTTGTTGCCTTGCTTGTGGTTAATTTTATTACGGGTATCTCCTCTGTTACTGCTACATATTAATGATGCCCTCAAACCTTATACAGACTTTTCCTTACCATTTTTAAGTATTAATGTACCGCTCAGATACGTATTGTTTGTTGGTTTCTTTCATTACCATCCCCGAGTATTAGATGCTTGGGTGGGTAAGTATATGTCATCAGCCAAGGAACAATTTCCCAAGAAAGATACAGTGAGCGATCGCACTACCTATATTCCCATACCTGTGGTTGTTGATGGTAATACTATCCCCCAACTCACCCCAGATAATTTACGTTCTACCTTCAACAAACAACGTAGCTGTTTGGTAATTTGGGGGGAAGGGGGTGTGGGTAAAACCAGTTTAGGTTGTCAAATGGCAAGTTGGGCAATGGCAGATACTAAAGACAAGCAACTGTGCGAACATTTGATGTTACCCGTACTGTTGGAGGAAGATTTTCGGGTAGTTGAAGATAAATCCCCCCTATTAGAAGCCATTCGCGGACAACTACAAGCATTGATTGACGAGCCAGAACCAATCTGCGAAGAATTACTGTTAAAGCTGTTACGAAAACAACGCATCTTGGTAATTGTCGATCGCCTATCGGAAATGAGTGAAACCACCAGGGAAGCCATTCAGCCAGACTCTCCAGACTTCCCCGTCAATGCTTTGGTAATTACCTCCCGGATAGAAGAAAAGGTAGGACGTGTAAATAAAACTACTATCAAACCCTTACGAATTGAAGCCAATAAACTATCTTCCTTTATGGAAGCCTACTTAATGCAGCGAGGGAAGCGGGATAAATTTACAGACCAAGAATTTTTTGATGCTTGTAGTCGGTTGTCGGTGATGGTAAATCAACGTAATATTACCGTTCTCCTAGCCAAATTATACGCCGAGCAATTGATTGCCAGAGTAGAAGCACAACATACAGACTCCTTACCAGAAAGCGTTCCTGGTTTAATGTTGGGTTATATCAACGAAGTCAACCACGATGTTACAGGGGACACCTTTGACGATCGCACCATTCACCAAGATGCTAAAGTAATTGCATGGCAGTGCTTGCAGACAAACTATCTACCAGGAACCGCTAAATTAATAGATGCGATCGATGCCTTGGTAGACTTGGGCATAGATGATGCCGAAACCCATCTAGATTACCTGGAAAATCGCCTCCACCTGATTCAAACCATCGGTGCTGCCAAAGAACAAATTCGTTTCTGTCTTGACCCCTTAGCCGAATATCTGGCAGCATTGTATTTAGTGGAACTATTGGGTAATAATGATGGAAAATGGCGATCGCAATTTTTCAAACAGGTAGATGATTTGCTGAAAAATGGCGCGCGGGATGCTATGAAAGGCTTTTTATTAGCCGTGGGTGATTGTTATTTATCTCAAGTTCCCAATGCTAAAGATACTGACTTTGTCCCCCAGAAGTTGAGTAAGTTATTGGGTTTAAGTATCAGTGATGCAGGTAACAATATTCAATCAAAAGCTCCGTAAATGTAACTAAACCTCATCCATCTGGATAACTGGAGTTTTCTCTCCAGGAAATACCAACAAATAAATTTCCCTGTAGGGGCACGGCACCCACAATATTCTTGCATAGATCATAACCTTAATGATGCCGTGCCCACCTCACCCGATTAAATATTTGTAAACAAAAACTATGATTTTCAAAGATTTGCTGATTGAAAATATGAATTGGTCCCACGCATTAGACGCACGGAGTGCGGCTTCGGTGAAGGGTAAGCGCAAAGGTGCGAAGTTACAAAGAAAAATAAAGGTGATTTAATAAAGTTTTCAAGATACAGCTGTAGCCACTTTGATTAGGACATTGAAATGGGTATAAGCAAGTGGAGAATCTTGGAATCTATGTCCTAACTTACCTGGCTATAGCTATAGACGTAGTTTATGTCATAAAATTTTCACTTTTGGATTGACATTATTTAATTTATGTTGAGATTTGTTTTTAACAAATAAAAATAATAATGCTGAGATATTAAGCTAATTAGATTACACTTTGTCTTGACTCAGCTATGAGCCATTCAAGTAGCAACTATCCAGATTTTTCTACACAAGGCTATCAAATTAGCAGAGAAATAGGAAGAAATCGGGAAGGAGGAAGAATTACCTGGCTAGCATTAGACCTGAATACAGGAGAATGGGTAGTATTGAAACAGTTCTGCTTTGCCCAAGCAGGTTCTAATTGGTCAGCTTTTAATGCACATGAACGGGAAATTGAAGTATTACAGAGACTCAATCATTCTGGTATTCCTCGCTATTTAGGTGCATTTGAAACAGAGGATGGCTTTTGTCTGGTTCAAGAATATAAAGATGCTCAGAATCTAGGACAGCAGGGTAGCTTTACCAAGGAAGAAATTAAGCAAATAGGTGTCAAAGTTCTAGAAATTTTAGTTTATTTGCAAAGTCTCACTCCTGCAATTATTCATAGGGATATCAAACCAGAAAATATCTTGGTGGACGAAGAGCTAAATGTTTATTTAATTGACTTTGGTTTTGCTCGGATTGGTAGCGATGAAGTATCTGCAAGTAGCGTATTTAAAGGTACTCCTGGTTTTATTCCTCCCGAACAAATGCGACAACCTACCCTAGCTTCTGATCTTTATGGTTTGGGCGCAACGCTGATTTGTCTGCTTACGGGCATAAAGTCAGCTAATATTCAGGAATTGACCGATGATGATGACCCCTATCAAATCAATTTCCGGCATTTATTACCCCAGATAAGCCTCCGTTTTCTTGGCTGGTTGGAAAAGATGGTACAGCCAAGACAAAAACAACGATTTGTAAATGCACGCATAGCTCTAGAAAGCCTTCAACCCCTTGATGTTATCCGCGTACCAGGAATTGAAATCAGTCCCCCAGTGCTAGAATTTACAGCAACTCGTTTGGGTGAAAGGCTGACACAAACAATTAAAATAACAAACCCAATACCTGATACTGTATTGGAGGGTAGATGGGAAGTTGCACCCCACCCTCAAGATCCACCCCATACTCCAGACTCTCATGCTTGGATTTCTGTAGGAGAAGCTATAAGATGTACCGCAAATAAACCCAATACGTGTCAAATTAGTATAGATACTAGCAAGTTGGTAGCTGATAAACAATTTCAACGTCAGTTACTTTTGCATACCAATGGGATACCAGAGACTTATCCTATCACAGTCAAAGTACAGACTGCTGCTATACCAATTGCAAGGCGAGAAGTTCCGTACATACCACTTTTTGCTTGCTCCTTAGTTGCTGCAATTACATCTGTGGGTATTACATCTGCGGATACTACCTCTTTGGATATTGTAGGTATTATGGAGCCAATTATTCCCGTACTATTTTTTTTAGCTTTATATGGGTGTTTTTGTAACCCAAACCTAGAGGGGTGTTTAGGGTGTTCTGGTATGGTTTTAATTTTGGGTTTGATTATAGCTTGGAGTTTGGTTATAGCTAAGGTTATACATATTATTGTTTTTCCCTATCTTCTAATTGGGAATATTATAGGTTTAATATGTCTGGGTATATGTATTTTTATATTATTATTATGTTTCATAATAGTTACGTTGCGATTTTTGTATCATGACAAAGCAGATATTATTTTTAATATTATACTCCGCTTACTTGCTATAGGATTGGGAATTAGTTTAGGAATTGGTTATACTATCGGATTCTTCAATTTTTACATATTATTAGGATTAGTAGGAACTGGATTACCTTTGGCAACGATACTGGTTTACCCACCCATCAAACGACGCAGGTTAATTGCCAAATACCGCAAAAACGAACAACATTTAACTAAGCCATAAGTATTAGTTGGGAAGTTTTCAAATATTTGTAGGTTGGGTAGAACAAAGTGAAACCCAACATTCATGTTGATAATGTTAGGTATTGGACTATAGATAACTTCAGTTCGTTTCAAGGAGGAGCATATTTGTTGAGTTCCTCTACTAACAAATGTACAGTTGTGGATGGATTATCTCTAGCTGGGATATGAGGATTGTATTGTTTCAGCAGATTGTTCACATTTTTAATCGCAGTAGGTTGTTTCTCAAATAGCTCATCATAAATTGTTGCACTATTCTTCTGATATTTATAACCAAGTAAGGAATTTAATTTCTTTTTATAATCACTTCTGGGAACACCAGTATTGAGGAATTGAAAATGCAGAACATACCATAATTCAAAAGCTTCATTGGAATAGGCTACTTGAAATTTCCAAGTTTTAGCATTTTGAATAGCATTATTAAAATCTTCTGGAGGAAAATCATCACGATCAAAAACACACCAAACTTGATCATAATCCTCATCCTCTTGTGTGTGAAGTCTTTTTGCACTATCAACTAGTTTACTAGGATTTTCTCCGAAACCTCGCACATCTATTTCGATAACCTGATTATTACCACGAAAACTCCTGAAATAATTAGGTTCAGTTTTTTCCCCTTCGCATACTATCAAAAATCTCTGTCTGACTTCCTTTGTATTAACTTTTCTGGGTGAGTATCCACGAGAGCTTCTACCAGAATTTCTATTTCTTCTAGCCATGGGAGTCAATCAGATGAGTTAAATCTCCAATATATGGTATTGCACCATATCTACCTTTTATATAATCACTCTCAAATGATGCATCATTACGTATTTTGTATTCTGCTAAAGAGTACAAATCTGTTGCACCATATCTATTTTTTTCAGTAAACCAAATTTGGTCTCGACGAAAAAGCTTATTGCTAAGTAAATTAGTATCGTGGGTCATGAATATCAATTGAGCATTATTTGAATTTGTTTCTCTCGAATTAAATAGCTCAACAATTGTACGGGTTATCAAGGGATGAAATCTTGCATCAAGTTCATCAACAATAAGAATTTGACCTTTCTTTAGTGTGGTGATTAGAAGTCCAGCCAAGGCAAAAAGTTTTTGCGTCCCTTCAGATTCATGAGTATTTAAATCAAATCTTTCTATTGATTTATAATTTCCATCTGTATCGAATTTTCTATGCATAGTAATAATTGAAGTAACTTTACCTCCGATAGATTGAGTCAGAAGTCTCCTCCAGTGATGCAGTTTAGTTGTAGAATCCTCACCAGAAAACATATCAATTGTTAAATCTTCTTGTTCTATTTGGATGCTATTGATACCCAAATCAAGCTTTTTAATCAGTTCAATAATATCATTCTTATTTTTATCATGAATCAAACAATCAACTGTATAATTAAAATATGTCATATCATCTAATATAGGAATAATATTTAGCTGATTTGTCACCCATTCTAAAATATTCTGTGCAAGTTCAACATTGAACTGAGCAGAAACAGATAAAAAAAGTGCATTATTCCTTGTTATTGTCTGAAGAACGTCAGCATTATAAACTTTAGATATTGTGAAACTATCTATGTCACGCTCGAATAGTCTGGTTTCTCTAACTTTGGGGACATAAAATAACCATTCTGAAACAACCCTTTCCTGGTTAGCTTCAAATCCATATCTATACTTTTGACCATCCATTAAAAATACCAACTCAAAATAGGATGGTTTATCTTCTGTATCTGTGCTGAGTCTAAAAGGTTCTACATTTATTACCTCTGTACTCTGAGTATTCTTAGATGAATTAACCATAAACCACTTCATAAAGCCTAATGCTTTGACAAGGTTACTTTTACCACTAGCATTTGCCCCATATATGGCAGTACTTTTAAGCAGCTTCAAATCTTCATCAACTGCAAAAACATTGTTTTTATCTAGTTTCTTATCTTTGGCGACAAGATTAGCCGCCACCATACTAAAAGTAACTTGCTTTTTAAATGATCTATAATTGCCGACACTAAATTCGAGAAGCATGGCTTAGAGTTGAAACTTAAAACATTAATCTGTGAAAAAATCACAAATTGACATATTAAGGATAACAATAATTGGTTAGAGATGTAAGTATATGAGACTGCATCCCTGCTATTATTAAGAAATCTGCACCGTTTCTGGTTGAGTAGCTAATTTTCCATCCTCCATATAAACAATTCGGTCAGCAATATCGAGAATGCGGTTATCGTGGGTGACTAACAAAATAGTGCAACCTTGTTGTTTAGCTAATTTTTGCATTAAATCCACTACATCACGTCCCGATTTTTTATCGAGTGCAGCAGTCGGCTCATCTGCTAAAACAATCTTTGGTTGACTAACGAGTGCCCGCGCTATGGCTACCCTTTGTTTTTGTCCCCCTGATAAGTCATCGGGATAATAATTAATTCGATTTCCTAATCCCACTAATTCCAGCATTTCCACGGCTCGTTTGTCTATTTCTGGAGTAGAAATATGGGAATGAATTTCTAAACCCATTTTCACATTTTGCAGTGCAGTCAAACTACCATGTAAGTTGTGTGCTTGGAAAATATAACCATGGTTGCGCCTAGCAACTGTTAGCTGCTTTGCAGAAGCACCACATAATTCTTTTCCTAATACCTTTGCACTGCCTTCCTGAACAGAACGCAAGCCACCACAAATCGTTAACAGGGTTGTTTTCCCAGAACCAGATGGTCCTGTCATAATAATTATTTCACCTGCTTGTATTTCCAGGTTAATATTAAATAAAGCCTGTTTTCGCAGTTGACCCTTACCAAAATAATGATTGAGATTTTGGATAGAAATAGCTGGCTTTTGTGTCAAATATTGGCTCATGATTCTGTTTATTAGTAAATTATTTTTGGTAAAATTAAAACATATCAGCAGGGTCAGCTGATTGTAATTTTTGAGTTGCGATCGCTCCCGATATTCCGCACAATATTACAGTTAAAATAAATACAGTAATAGCTCTTTCAACTGTCATATATATAGGCAAACTTGTTGCAGTCGCCGCTACAGCATATAATCCTAAGGGAATAAAAAATCCTGGGATAAATCCAATGGCAGCAATAATAAGTGCTTCTTCAAAAATGATTCCTAATAAATAATTATTTCCATAACCCATTGCTTTGAATGTGGCATACTCTTTTAAATGAGAGTTTACATCCGTTGAAAGAATTTGATAAACAATAATTACACCAATAAAAAACCCCATAGCTACACCAAAACCAAAAACAAAAGCAATTGGACTTTCTTTAGTAAGTACATCTAATTCAAATTGAATAAATTCTTTATTAGTAAGAACTTTGACATCATCTGGTAAATGAGCTTTTAGTTGATTGACAACTTGAAGAGGGTCATATCCCGGTTTTAGATAAATTAAACCAACATTGACACTGCTTGCTTTTTGTGAAGGAAACAAGCGTAAAAAATTATCATCACTGGAGAGTAATAAACCATCCGCAGCAAAGGAAGCACCAAATTTAAACAATCCATTGACAGTAATAGTTCGTCTACCTATTTCTGTAGATACTTCTTCTCCCGCTTCTACTTGAGCAAAAACTTGATCATATTCTCCTCTTGCGGCTTTATCAAATAAAAACCTGTCCGGTAATTGAATTTTATCGAGTTGAGCGTTAGCCTCAGGTATATTTAAAGCAGGTATTTCAGGATTAAATCCAATTGCTTGTATCTGAACTTTTTTTCGTGTTTGTGGATTTCTCCAAGAAACCATACCAATATACATGGGTTCAGATGCTTTCACCCCCGGTACGTCGGATGCTTCCAATAATCTATTTCGAGGAAATGTCGATAAATTTTGAGTATTTTTAGCTTGAGAACTAATTAAAACAATATCTGCAAGCACTTCACGATTAAGACTAGTATTACTATCATAAAGTGAACTTTGAAAACCAAGCTGCATAAACATGAGAATGTCAGCAAAGGCAATTCCTGAAAGTGCAACAATAAATCGTCCTTTGTGACGGGTAAGTTGTAACCAACCCAAGGGGGTACGACGTTGAATTTTTTGAATTAATCCCAGCATAATTATTTTAAATTTTGAGTACAGTGTGGTTTTGGAGGTTTTTAAAAGAATGTAGAATGTAGAGTTTAGAATTTAGAATTGTGTTTTGCAACGGGTATTTTACGCCGACGCAAAATGCGCTGCTTGTAGAAATAGAATAATTTAACTCCTAAAGTTGGTTAAAAATAGATAATTATTTGTCGATTTAATATTTTTTGCGTTATTTAATCCCAGATATGAATTTATCTCACGCAGAGTCGCATTAGACGCAGATCAAAATAGTTTAAGACATATGATGTTGAAATTTAATATTCCTATTCAGCAACACCACCTTTTGTGCTTAATTCGCAATCATATAAATGAATAATTTGAGGCTGATATAAAAAAACAATTTTTATAATTCAAACACTGCCTTAACCTGCAAATTAGTAAACTTAGCAGCTTTTTGACTAGATTCCTTATTCAACCGAACTCGAACCTCTACAACCCTAGCATCTATATTTTCACTGGGATCGGCATTAATCACATTTTGTCGTTGTATTTGCCAACCAATAAAATCCACCTTACCCTGTAACTCATCAGCTAGAGAATTACTTTTTACACGCACATTTTGACCTACTTTTATTTTATTAATATGAGTTTGGTAAACTTCAGCTAATACCATCATATTGTTCACCTGTCCTAACTCAACAATCCCATCATCAGAAACTTTTTCACCAGGATAATTATTGATTTTCAAAATTACACCCTCTTTGGGTGCTTTAATAAAAGATTGGTCAAAATTAGCTTTTGCTTCTTTCGCTGATGCTACCGCTTGTCTTAATTCAGCTTGCGCTGCTTCCACATCTACCGGACGAACTTCAGTAATTTTATTCAGCGTTCCTTGAGCTGAATTAATTTGTTGACTACTCACATTTTGAATCCGATTGAGAACAGCTTTTGCTTCTTGAATTTGCCTATTTCCTGTTCTTTTTGTTCGTTGTAAAGTCGCCTTAGCTTCATTTAATTGTTGGACAACAGTATCTACTTTCAAATGTCTACTATCAAAATCAGATTGAGAAATTGCACCCTCTTTATATAACTTCTCATAGCGATTAAATTCCGATTGAGCATTATTCAATTCAGCTTCCAATCTTCTAATAGTTGCTTTCTGTGTAGCTTTATCCCCTTCCCACTGCGCTTCTAATCTTGCTAAGGTTTCCCGTTGTGCTCTTGACTCACCTAGGGATTGTGCTTGAATCCTGGCAATTTCCGCTTTTTGAGCGTTAATTTCTCCATTTTTTGCACCTGCTTTAACTTTCGCTAAATTAGCTTTGGCAATTCCTACTGCTTCCTTCGCTTTTTCATACGCTGCTTGGAGTTTGTTACTATTATCCAAAACAGCAATTACCTGCCCTGCTTTTACCTCTTCCCCTTCCTTGACTAATAGCTTGTCTATTTTATTCCCTTGTCCTCCTTGACTCGATGAGGATGCAGCAATTTTAATCACTTCCCCTTCTGGCTCCAGTTTACCTAAGGCTGTCACCGTCTTAATTTCAGGGATAACTATCTGCTGCTCTTGTTTTGTTTGTAATACTTGGTTCTGGAAAACTTGAGATAATAATACCCCACCCAATGCAAGACTCGTTGCAATGCCAAAGATAGTAACTTGTCGAGACTTGATTCTATCCAGGATGAAGCCTTTTACAGATGTACCGAGTACCATAATTCCCCTCTACGGTAAGTTACTAGTAAACTAAATCGTTTAGTCCATATTTACTAAACTAAACAGTCTAGTTCGTTTTGTCAAGATGTTTGTTTTGGCATTGCTGAATTCAGGTATGAATTTATTTCACCCACAGATGCGCCTCTAGTGCTCTATCGCATTAGTTCTGAGAAGTGAAGAACACATTAGCGTGCCTCTTAGCCCTTGCAGGGCGGCTGCGCCAACAGAGGAACTACGTTAACGTGCAGCGTGTGCTTTATACTCAGCCATGCCCGTAGGGCTTTAGGTGCAAAGAGCGCGTTAGACATGAAGGACAGATGTAGTGCGGCTTCCTTACAGCAGGGAGCGAGACGCTCCCACTACAATTAACCATCAAAATTAATGGGACAGACCACTATGAGAGTTATGATAGAAATAATGTGTAATACATGGGATGCTGGTAGAGACACAGCAGATTTCATTTTTGTCGAGTACAGTTGACGAGCAAGGATATCCATCCCACTCATTGTTTAATAGATTGATTTTTGTTGGCATAGTGCGCCATATAAAATTAAGAGGTGTAACAGGCGAAAAAGATGATTTGAAAATAATTTTCCCTGGGTATTGCTAATTTCAGTGATTAATTATGAAAGCCAAAAAAAGAATTATTAAAAAAATAAATAGCGATAATCATTTAGATGATTCACAGCCTGTAGAAAAAGTTGAAGCTATTTTACGGGGGGCAATGCAGGAGTTTCTAACACATGGTTTTGCTGGAACTACAATGGATAAAGTCACAGCAGCAGCAGGTGTTTCAAAAACTACTATTTACAGTTATTTCCAAGATAAAGAGAAATTATTTATTGCTTTAATTGAACGTTTAATTGCAAGTCACAAAGGATTTATAAATCAGCATAATTTGGAAACATTCCCAGGGGAACCTGCAACAGTTATAGCCGATTTGGCAAATAATATGTTGGATCAATTTAGTAAAAATATTAGCGATACCCCAGAATTTTTAGATTTAATCCGCTTAATGATTGGTGAATCTGGAAGATTTCCCATGCTGGCGCAGTATATGGTTCGGACTATAGATAAAGACGTTGTTCGAGTTATAACTCATTATCTACGATCGCATCCAGAATTACAACTCACCGATCCAGAAGCAACAACCCGGATATTTTTGGGTGCTCTGGTCCATTTCACCATGATTGAGTATATGCTGCAAGCTGGGGAAATTATGCCCATGGAACGGCAAAGATTGGTTGATTGTTTGGTAAATTTGATTGTTAGAGGGCAAAAAAAAGATGGGGATAAATATGCTGCAATTCGAGCAAAATCCTCACGACGCAAGCGTTCTAGCTCTGGTAAATTTAAACGAGATTATCCAGAATCAAAAAAATTGCGATCGCTACGACTCACGGATACTGCTTGGAATAATTTAGATGCGATCGCGCAAAAAAACAACCTCAGTCGCAGCGAGTTAATTGAATCTTTAGCACGGGGAGTAAAGTTTGATTGATTTTAGCGATCTGTTTTTTGTATATACATGGATGTAATAAATATCTTGAATTTGGGTTGAAGTTCCCCTGATAGGAATGATTCGCCCTCCTTCTCTGGGGAATGGTAAGTTGTATGAGGGTGCTATTGAAGGTAAATCTCTGTGAGTAATGTGAGCAAAGCGCGAATGCTGCTATCCCATAACTTTGATATTTCTGAGGATATTCTCCCAGCTTTGAGTCGGGAGGAATTTGCTCAGGTGTTTATCGAGGGATTGCAAGATGTGGCTGAGTGTCGATTGGTAAATAATCCCCATTGGATTGTTGAAGTTTTATTTGATGCCGATAAATATTCAGCCACACAAATGGGAGAATATTATGCAAATGCTTTAGTAACACTACGTCGCGAGCAAATTAAAAATGGTCAGAAACTACCACCTATTTTAATCTTAGGTGGAATAAAAACCACCCCAGCAATGAGTACCTCACCGGATTCCTTACAACCAGGTGAATGGGGCGTGGATGTGGTGGAAACTAGGGATGGAGATAGCTTTTTAGCTGGAATAGGTTGGAAAAATGCGATCGCAAACAAGCCATCGTCAAGTATTTTTAAGGTAGAACGATGTGGAGAGTGAAGGAGTAGGGGCGGGGTTTCCCCGCCCGGAGTGAGGGAGTGATGGAGTGATGGAGTGATGGAGGGAAGGAATTAAACCGTCAACCAACAACCAACAACTAACAACCAACAACTAACAACCAACAACCACCAACTAACAACCAACAACTGTCAACTGTCAACTGTCAACTGTCAACCAAGACAAGAAGAAAGTCTAAAATAGTTATAGTGACTCTACAATTCATCAATAGCAGGAGTTAGCAATCGTGACTGCTGATATCAATACCCTCACCCTCAAATTGGGAGGTATGCGTTGTGCTTCCTGTGCTAAAACAGTGGAAACTGCAATTACAGAAGTCCCAGGTGTGAGCGAATGCAGTGTCAATTTTGGTGCAGAGCAAGCTACAGTTAAATATAATTCTCAAGTCGCTAATTTAGAGCAAATTCAAGGAGCTGTGGAAGCTGCGGGTTATTCCGCACACCTCCTGGAAACAGATATACTTGCACCACAGTCAGATAGGGAAACAAAGGCTCGCTCGGCTGTATCCCGGGATTTGACCATTAAAGTTGCAGTGGGAGCAGTAATCAGTATTATACTTGTAATTGGCTCTTTACCCATGATGACTGGGTTGAATTTACCTTTCATCCCTTCATGGTTGCATAACCCTTGGTTGCAGTTAGTATTAACCACACCCGTACAATTTTGGTGTGGCTATGGCTTCTATATTAATGCTGGGAAGGCACTCAAAAATCGTGTCGCCACAATGGATACCCTCATATCTCTGGGTACTAGTGCGGCATTTTTCTATTCCCTCTGTGCAACCATTTTTCCCAATTTTTTTACTGTGAGTGGTTTGCAAGCAGAAGTATATTATGAAACTTCTGCGGTAGTCATAACCTTAATTCTCTTGGGAAGATTGTTTGAAAATCGCGCCAGGGGAAAAACTTCAGAAGCAATTCGTCAACTGATGGGTTTACAACCTAAAACTGCTAGGGTGATTCGTGATGCTCAGGAAGTTGATATTCCCATAGTTGCAGTCAAAATTAATGATGTGGTGTTAGTACGTCCTGGGGAAAAAATTCCTGTGGATGGGGAAGTCACCGAAGGAACTTCTACCATAGATGAATCTATGGTGACGGGGGAAAGTATACCTGTAAAGAAACAACCAGGGGATGAAGTAATTGGAGCAACAATTAATAAGACAGGTAGCTTTAAATTCCGAGCCACACGGGTAGGGAAAGATACTTTTTTAGCCCAAATCGTCCAATTAGTACAACAGGCGCAAGGTTCAAAAGCTCCCATTCAAAGGTTAGCAGACCAAGTTACCGGCTGGTTTGTCCCGGCGGTAATTGCCATTGCCATGAGCACTTTTATCATCTGGTTTAGTTTCACCCGTAATTTTACCTTAGCCCTCATTACCACCGTTGGCGTATTAATTATTGCCTGTCCCTGTGCTTTGGGTTTAGCCACACCAACTTCAGTGATGGTAGGTACGGGTAAGGGTGCAGAAAACGGGATTTTAATTCGGGATGCGGAAAGTTTGGAACTGGCGCACAAGATTCAAACCATTGTCTTAGATAAAACTGGTACATTGACAATGGGTAAACCTACGGTGACAAACTTTGCTACTGTGGCAGGAACTGCAAATCGGAATGAGTTAAAACTTTTACGTCTAGCCGCAGCATTGGAAAGAAAGTCAGAACATCCCCTTGCAGAAGCAATAGTTAGTTATGAGGCACTACAAACCGCCTCTTTGCAAGCATCACAACAGTTGAAAATTGCAGAAACTAATAATTTTGCAGCCTTTGCAGGTAGTGGCGTACAAGGTACAGTTTCTGACCATCTGGTACATATTGGGACTCAGCGATGGATGGAAGAATTAAATATTAATACTGAGCAATTGCGCCATTATCAACACACATGGTCAGCCAGTGCAAAAACCGTAGTGTGGATGGCGGTGGATGGGGAAATAGAGGCAATATTTGGTATTGCCGATGCTTTAAAACCATCCAGTACAACAGCGGTGAGAGCCTTGCAAAGTATGGGTTTAGAAGTAGTAATGCTCACAGGAGATAACCAACAAACCGCAGAAGCGATCGCTCAAGAAGTTGGTATAAAAAGAGTCTTTGCCCAAGTGAGACCGGAGCAAAAAGCCAACATTGTTAAATCTATACAAAGGGAGAGGTATAGAAGACATGCATCTAAAATAGTGGCAATGGTGGGGGATGGTATTAATGACGCGCCAGCCTTAGCCCAAGCAGATGTGGGGATTGCCATTGGTACGGGAACAGATGTGGCGATCGCAGCAAGTGATGTTACTTTAATATCAGGGGATTTACAGGGGATTGTCACAGCAATTCAGCTCAGTCGAGCTACCATTGGCAATATTCGCCAAAATCTCTTCTTTGCCTTTATATATAATATTGCAGGTATCCCCATTGCCGCAGGGATTTTGTTTCCCATTTTTGGCTGGTTACTCAACCCGATTATTGCAGGGGGGGCAATGGCATTTAGTTCGGTTTCTGTGGTGAGTAATGCCTTGCGTTTGCGTAATTTTCAGCCGAAAGCCATGGGATAAATATTGTTAATTTTGACGAGTCGCCGGTGTTTAGATCCCCGACTTCTTTAAGAAGTCGGGGATCTGTGGCCTTTTGAGTATTGTATTACTTCGTGCGATCGCATTGAGGAATTACAGATCGTCTAAACTAAAGTTATTGTTAGGAAATCTGTCTACTGGCACCATCATTTTCATAATATTATTTTTACCCCCTGATTACTAGATATAAGGCTAGTTCAACACAGCCTTAAAGCATCTGTAGTCAAAATTGGCGACAAAAATATCAAGCCTTAGATAAGTGTCAAAGAGGGATTATAAATGAAGATGATAAAACAGATGAATTCATCTCTAAAGCTGAACTAATGGCGGAATATATAAGAGATATATCTGAGTGTAACAAAGCTTTTGAAGATTTACGATCAAGACTGAATTATTGGCTTAATCCTGTCAGAAAACAATTAGAACAAGCACTTAATATACAGTCTGGAGATGAAATTAATGTTGTTATCCACACAGATAATATTAGTTCTGAATCAACTAAACAAATATTGCCAAAACTACCTTGGCATTGGTGGATTTTTTTTAGTGAAAACTGCTTTGCTGATATTGCTATATCCTTCAGTAATTCAGAACATTTTCATTCTATTTATTCTGAAAAAATGTCAGCATTACCAAGACCAAAAAGAGTCAAAATATTATGTATTTTAGGAGATACTACAGGTATTGATGTCGAAGCCGATAGACGATTACTCCGAGAAATATCAGGAGCATATTGTGTCTTTCTCAGACAACCTACACGCTTAGAATTCTTCGAGTTCATGAAAAAAGAACGCTGGGATATTCTATTTTTTTCTGGACATAGTGAAACAGATAAAGATAGTAATACCGGGTTACTGTATTTGAATGCAGAAGAAACACTGGATATTCAAGAAATAAGAGAAATTATTCAAGCAGCCATTAACCAATATCAAGGAATGAAATTAGCAATTTTCAATTCTTGTGATGGTTTAGGATTAGCACGTCAATTAGCAGATTTAGATATTGCTCAAATTATTGTTTGGAGAGAACCTTTTCCTGATAAGATAGCACAAGAATTTTTGAAATCTTTTCTCGAATTTTTCACTGGAAGCCTGTCTTTATATCGTTCTGTACAACAGGCTCGAATTCAAGTACAAAATTATATAGAGAATCCAGAGAGAAATGAGCAATTACCAAAAATAAGTTGGTTACCAGTAATTCATCAAAATTTAGCCAAAGAGGAAATTACTTGGCGGAAATTACGTGGATATATAGATGCCAAAATTATTGATATCAAAAAACAAAATAATCCTCGCCAAAATTTGCTGGACAAGGTAGATAAATACTGGGTTGAAGGTATCCTGAAAAAAGCATTACATCTAGAAAAAGCAGTAATTGAACTAGGCTTAGAGGAACATTTCGATGTAGTTACAGCAAACCAAAGAGAAAACCCTAATCAAGAAAAGCAAGACTTACCTGAAGGAACTAGAGCGATTGATATATTTGGTGAGCTTAAAAACAAAAGAACAATGCTGATTCTTGGTGAACCAGGTTCAGGTAAAACTACAGCACTTCTAGAAATTGCTCAAGAATTAATTAGGGATGCAAAGCAAAATACAGATTTACCAATTCCTGTAGTTCTTAATATTTCTAGTTGGGCTGGAGAGAGACGAACAAAGCCTTTGGCTGATTGGTTAGTTCAAGAACTGAATAGGATTTATCAGTTTTCTAAAGAACAGTGTAAAAGTTGGGTTAGAAATCAGCAGTTGCTACTTCTTTTAGATGGTTTAGATGAAGTCAGAGAAAGTCAAAGAGGAGCTTGTATCCAAAAAATTAATGAGTTTCTTCGAGAAAATGACAAAACTGAAATGGTTGTTTGTTGTCGAATTCAAGATTACAACGAAGTCTCGGATAAACTACAATTACAAAGTGCAGTTTTCTATAAACAACTTACAGAAGAGCAAATAAATCGCTATCTTGATGATGCAGGGGACGCACTATCAGGAGTTAAGGAATTGAAAGAAGAAGATAAAGCAATACAAGAATTAGTGAAAAGTCCTCTAACTCTAAATATCATTGCTGTTGCTTATGAAGGAAAAAAGAAATTATTACCTATAAACTCGTTGTCAGAACGCCGCAATCATTTACTTGATACTTATATTGAACGGAGATTTGAAGAAGAGCAAGAGTCCCAAGAAATAAAATATCCAAAAAAGCAATCGCTTCATTGGCTAAATTGGTTGGCTCAGAGAATGATACAGAAATCTCAAGAAGTATTATTAATTGAGCAGATACAGCACGATTCGTTGCAAACAACTAATCAAAAACGGATGTATCTTATTGGTTCTAGACTTATTCTTGGACTAATAGTTGGTCTAATTGCATTCTTACACTTTAGTACGCTGGTTACATCTGATTTAGGAGCACAGATATCCTTGGTGATTCCTTCAGTAATAGCAGGTTTAGCATCAGGTCTGAGTTCCCTAGTGCTATCTATTTTTATACCTAGAATTATACGCAGGTTTAGACCTCGGCACATATCTAGATTTATACCTAGAGCCATACGAGACAGGTTCAAACCCCAGGACATATCTAGGTTTATTCCTGGGGTTATGTCTGGGCTAATATCTGGGCTAATATATGTAATCATTGCTGCCCCAATGGTCTACGCAATTGTTGAAAAAAGTTATAAATGGAGGGAGGTAATATCTCCTTTAATAATTGATGGATTTGTTCTGGGCATATTTTTCACTTTAATAAGCCAAGAAATAGGAATTATTGATACTATCAAGACATCGTGGGAAAAAGCCATAAAATATTCAGTAGTTGGACTAATCTGGGGCTCAATTTATGTGTTAGCTCGTCTGCTTTTTTCAAACAGGTATGATCTCGGTAACTTAGACGACTTATTTGATATCTTTATTGAATTACTAATCTTCACAATACTTCCTGGACTCATTGGTTTTTTGGACAAAGGAGTAAACCTAGAGCAAACCATAATTCCTAACCAGGGTGTTTGGAGATCAGCTAAGAATGCCTGTCTTTTCTTTGGAATCTTTTTTCCCGTAGGAATGCTTTGTAGCCTTAATTATGTAAAAGGACAAAATCATGAAGTAATCAGTATAGGATTAGCAGTTGGGTTACTTGCTGGATTAGTGGGTGGAAAAGGTCCCGTTTTTGCTGGGTTAGTTCTGATTCAACACTTCACTTTGCGTGTAATTCTATGGTTGCAAGGTTATACTCCCTGGAACTATGCTCGCTTCCTTGACTATGCTACAGAACGCATCTTTTTAAGAAAAGTTGGTGGTGGCTATATCTTCATCCATCAGACGCTGAAGGAACATTTTGCTCAAAAGGAGTAGTGTAAACCTATCTTATGTACCTGGTGTAGACACTTGTATAGGAATCATACTTGATTCTTGTTACGTATACTGGGAACTAAACCTTGGTATAGTAAGCTCTTAGCTCCTGCTTGTTTTTCAGAAATCAAATACTACTCCTATATATACCGTTATTAATGGGAGTATCCCAATTCGTCAACAATTAATACCAAATCAAAAAATGTTTGCGACATATCCACTCGTAGGGGCGGGGTTACCCCGCCCCTACCAATCAATCATGTGTCCCATTGTTTTTTCAAATTGGTATAACTTAACTGACTCCTAATTGATTTTAGTCTCAATAACTCCTAAACTTTGATGAGCAGGCAATTTCTTAAATTTTTGGCAGGCAAGGATTTCAGGATAAAAAAATCATCGAACTCACGTTATATTAAATTCATTTTTGACTTGTGCGTAGCACTGTAACTGTTTTCATCAAGACAAGTCTGTAATTTTTCAACTAATCCACAACTCTGAGGATCTTGCAACATTCCTAGATGGCTACTAGGAATATCATAGGTCTTCAAACCCCCCTTGACTAATTCCTGCCAACCTAAAAAAGGATCTAAATCTATACCCGCCTCTATTTCTTGATCTCGATCAATTGCTCGAAACAAAGTAATACAACCTGGGTATGTTGATGGTTGATAATTTTTCATCCAAGAAGAGATCCTCAAGTAAGGATGTTTTGTATTTGCTTTGCGATCGCTCAATTCTATCAGATGATTGGGAATTGGCAAACCAAGCTGTTTATAAAATTGATAATAATTTCTTTTCAAGAGTGTATTCAGCGGTTTGATATACCGTTGAAATTGGAGATTGACTTTTTTTATCGCTGTAGATGACAAATAGGATAAGTCGAGTTCCGAGAGCTTTTCCCTGATAATCAAGTATCGCTGTTGTTTCCATAATTTTTGCTGTTGCGATAATAATTTCTGATGAACTTTTGGGGTAAGAGTATCAAATAATGCCAGAAATCCAACTTGTTCTCCTTGAGCAGTTAATTGTTGTGCCATTTCAAATGCAACTAATCCTCCAAATGAAAATCCTGCTAATAAATAAGGACCTTGCATTTGCATATTTTTCATATCTTGAATATAGTAAGCCGCTAAATCTTCCACAGATTTCATACTCGAAGATTTTCCTGGATTATCTTCATCAATTTCAATTGTTAGTCCATACAGAGGTCTATCTGAAGATAAGTAAGTTGCTAAGGGACGATAATATTCTAATCCTCTCCCCAAAGTATGAATACAAAAAAGAGGAGGTTTATCACCACCGGATTTAATCACAGTTAGGGAGGAAGAACGAGGTTGCCATCCTTGTTGAGTAATCACTTTTGCCAATTCCTCAATGGTTGGCAATTGAAAGAGTGTGGTTAAAGGTAGTTTGCGTTCAATTAGTGTCTCAATTTCTTTCCATAAGGAGATAGCCAATAAAGAATGGCCTCCAAGTTCAAAAAAATTATCCTTTACACCAATAGGTTTAACCCCAAGAAATTTTGACCAAATCTTTGTCAATTGCAGTTCTAATTCATCACGAGGAGCAACAAAGTTAGGTGATATTTGATAGTTAGAATTATTCGGGATAGGTAAGGTTTGACGGTCAATTTTACCATTAGGAGTTAAAGGAAGATTATTTAGGTAGACAAAAGCATTAGGCACCATATAATCAGGCAACTTATGCCGTAAAAAATCATAGAGTTGCCTATTAGTTGGCACCCCTTGGGAATTAGCCACAACATATGCCACTAAACGTTTATCACCGGGGACATCCTCCCTCACCATCACCACAGTCTGTTCCACCATCGGATGTTGAGTTAATACCCCTTCAACCTCACCCAACTCAATCCGGAATCCCCGTATTTTAACTTGATTATCAATTCGACCTAAATATTCAATATTACCGTCTGCTAAATAACGTCCTAAATCACCAGTTCTGTATAAACGGGCTTGGGAATCATTACTAAAAGGATTGGCAATAAACCTGTGTTCAGTTAATTGTGGACGATGGAGATAACCCCGTGCCAATCCCACACTACCAATGTACAACTCCCCTGGCACACCAATCGGCACAGGTTGCAACTCACCATCAAGAATATAAATCTGAGTATTAGCAATGGGACGACCAATGGGCAGTTTACCACTACCTGGAATATATTCTCCCATAGTCGCACAAATAGTCGATTCCGTTGGTCCGTAAGCATTGAAAAAACGCACACCATCACACCATTTTTCTGCCAGCTCTACCGTTGTTGCTTCCCCCGCCACAATCATCACTTCTAAGTCTGGTAATTTTGACCAAGTCATGACTGCCAACGCCGAAGGTGGTATGGTGAGGTGGGTTATTTTATACTCACCCAATAGCTTTATTAAATCTGGTCCTGGAAGTAAGGACTCTTGGGAAGCTAAACATAGTCGTGCTCCTGTGGACAATGCCATGACTATTTCAAACACAGAAGCATCAAAACTAAAGGAAGCAAACTGAAGAATACGGCTGTGTGAGCTGAGATTAAATTCCTTGGTTTGGACTACAGCTAAATTACCTAGTCCAATATGGGGGACTAAAACTCCTTTGGGTTTACCCGTAGAACCAGAAGTATAAATCACATAAGCTAAGTTAGAAGGATTCACCCCACTGACTGGATTATCTTCACTTTCCTTGGCTATATGTTTCCAATTACTATCCATAGAAAGTACAGTGCCATTGATTTGGGGTAATCTGGATACCAGTTTTTCTTGGGTTAACAACAGGGATATACCACTATCTTCTACCATCAAGCCCAGTCGTTGTGGGGGATAATTGGGGTCAAGGGGTAGATAAGCTCCACCGGCTTTGAGAATAGCTAATAGTCCCACTATCATATCTAGGGAGCGCTCGCTGCAAATACCCACTAGTACATCTGGCTGCACCCCTAATTTCTGTAAGTAATGTGCTAGTTGATTTGCCTTGGTATTTAACTGTTGGTAAGTAAGTTGCTGCTGTTCAAACACCACTGCCACTGCATCTGGTGTCAGTTCTACTTGTTGCTCAAATAGTTGATGAATACACTTGTTGTGGGGATATTCTGCGTTGGTATTATTCCATTGAAACAGTAACTGCTGTCGTTGTGCTGCTGTGAGTAGGGGTAATGTGGCAATGGATTGCTGGGGATTAGTGACAATACTTTCAAGTAGGGTTTGCAAATGTCCCCCCATGCGGGTAATTGTGCCAGGAACAAATAAATCACTATTGTATTCCCAGGTTGCAATTAATCTGTCATCTCTGGGTTGTACTGATAATACCAAGTCAAACTTGGCTGTTGTTGTCTCCACTTCTACTGGGGTTGCATTTAAACCCAACAATTTGTCTGATGCTTGTGTTGGGTTTTGCAATACAAACATGACTTGAAACAAGGGATGATAACTCAATGAGCGCTCTGGGTTGAGTTGTTCTACCAGTTTGGAGAAGGGTATATCTTGATGGCTATAGGCACTTAATGTGACTTGACGTACTCGCTGTAGTAATTCCCTAAAACTGGGATTACCTGATAAGTCGGTGCGTAGGACTAAGGTGTTGACAAAAAAACCAATTAATCCGTTGATTTCTTGGCGATTTCTACCTGCAACTGGAGAGCCAACCATAATATCTGATTGCCCACTATAGCGATATAGTAAGGTGACAAATGCTCCTAGCAAGGTCATATATAGGGTTACACCTTGCTCATGGCTCAACTGATGCAGGGACGCGCTCAATTTTGCAGGGATTTCTACTGAGTGGTGAGCGCCACGGTAATTCTGTACTGCTGGGCGGGGATAGTCTGTGGGTAATTCCAGTAATGCAGAAGCTCCTGCTAATTGCTGTTTCCAATAATTCAGTTGTTTGTCTTCTTTCTCCACTGACTCTCCCTTCTAGTCTAATTAGATATACCTACAAGTCCGGAATCGGACAACCAATTACATTGTCTGTTTCCCTATTTAAATCAGCCATTGTGAAACAGTATTCTCTGTAATAATGTACAGATTAACTAATCAGGGAGACTTGTCTCCAGAGCATCCCAATTTTTCAAAAATATTACATAGTGGAAGCATCTTGCTACCTTGATATTTGATGCGGGCAAGATGCCCACACTACAATATTTAATATTAGGGATGCTCCCTTTGTCTCCGTGAACAGCAAACCAAGGCTTTAAGATTTAGAAATTCAAAGCTTCTCCATCAAAAAGAATCCTATGCAGGACTAAATTGTGCGGATTAGCTATGATCTTTTCAGTTCGCAGCAATTGCTGGAAAACAGAAAGAGTTTGATTGATAACTGTATATACAGAAGTATAAATTAATTATATAAATTATATTTTCTCCTATAACAAATTTTATGGGTGTTTCAGCTATAGTTCCCTAATCTGAATCAATGCACAAAATTTCAACCTGCTGCTTGAAAATATTAGCCAATAATTGCTGTTGAGCAAGCAATAACTTAGCTTGAGCGTCTTCCAATATAAAAGGCTAAACGCTCTTGGGTATATGCTAGACCCAAAGCTCAATAAACTCCACAAATCATTGATAATGGGCAATAATCCCATTATTCACATCTTGCACCATAAGATTATTGAGAAAATTAGAGTCTGAAACCCTTATTTTTTCGTAACCCACCATTGCCCACTTTACCCTTATTGAGAAAGTGCAAGATATGTGATTACCTCCTCTAAGGAACATCAATTAAACATCAATGCCCAACAAAAGTTCTCAGTATTAATAATGCCACAGATAATTCAAATTAATATATTCTTTATAAAACTGATTTATATACGAAGAAAGTAAAAAGTTTTTTCGCTATTCTGTAAATACCGTTGTCAATGGATTTTTATTTACTTATCCTAATTGTTATAGCCATTCTTCCGCATCGATATTTATGCGTAATCTTCTAAACTATTCGTGATGACAATTAACAATCAATCAGTGATTTTAACCAAATATTGGATATGCCCATTCCATCTCAATTTCACGAATAAAGGTTTTAAAGATTCAGCGATAAAACAGTCAAATATATCTTTCTTTTGAAAATCATCATTTATTGAATTTAATTTCGTAAAAATTACCAGGTTATGACAGATAATTATTTGCAGAATATTTCAGCAGCTTTACCTGACGAAGTAGAATTTTCCTGGGATGGACCAGGAACTGGGTTCGGCGAGCCTACATACCTTGACATTAACATCGCTAGTGGTAATTCCTTAGATGGTCAATATGATGCCTGGTGTATAGATACTGATCGCAGTATTATTGGTGCTACAAAAGGCAAAGTTTTTTCTAGTTATGAGGAACTACCCCCTGAGTTAATTGGTCCAGGTAACATCGAAAAGCCTGAAAACCTGGACTCACTGAACTGGATCATTAATCAGGGATTTGTTGGTACAGAATTATCTGACGAGAATGGTAATAGCCTTGGTACTGTTACTTACGGTGATGTCCAGAGAGCAATTTGGTCTATTCTAGACGACGAAAACATCACACTAGGATTGGGAAATTACAGTGAAGAGCGGGCGCAAAGAATTGCAAATTTAGCTCTGACTGACGGTGATGGCTTTATACCAAAGTTTGGTGACAAGCTGGCAGTTATCATCGCCCCCGATAGCACGGATGATGGTGTATTAAACCCAGATAACCAGATTATCATTGCTGAGGTTGAATTAGCAAAACTAGGAAACTTCGTGTTTGAAGATTCCAATGCTAACGGTATTCAAGATGAAGGTGAGGCGGGTATTGCTGGAGTTACCGTTAACCTACTGAGTGATATTGATGGAGATGGTGAAATAGAAGCTGGTGAAGTGATAGACACCACCACCACCAATGAGAATGGAGAATATCATTTCACTGTCCTCGCAGGTGATTATAAAGTTCAATTTGAACAACCTGAAGGATTTAGTGAAGTCAGTCCCTCTCAACAGGGAGATGATCCAGCACTAGACTCTGATGGTTTAATCTCTGATGTTGTGACTTTAGATCCTGGTGAATACGATCCCACAATTGATGCAGGTTTCTATAACAACTTAGGCACCATTGGAGACCGAGTATGGGCAGATAATGATGGTGATGGTGTCCAAGATGATGACGAGGCAGGTATTAACGGTGTTACCGTCAAGCTGATTAATAAAGATACAGGTGAAGTCGTCGCCACTGATGTCACCTCAGGAGATGGGCAATACCTATTTGAGAACTTAGCCCAAGGTAATTATACAGTGATGGTGGACACAGATACCATCACCGGCAATGTCCAGCAAACTGGCGACCCCGATGCCTCCTTAGATAATATGTCAATGGTTGACCTGCCTGCGGGTGGAAATGACCTTCACCAGGACTTTGGTTATCAACCCCTAGGCACCATTGGAGACAGGGTATGGGCAGATAATGATGGTGATGGTGTCCAAGATGATGACGAGGCAGGTATTAACGGTGTTACCGTCAAGCTAATTAATAAAGATACAGGTGAAGTCGTCGCCACTGATGTCACCTCAGGAGATGGGCAATACCTATTTGAGGACTTAGCCCAAGGTAATTATACAGTGATGGTGGACGCAGATACCATCACCGGCAACGTCCAGCAAACTGGCGACCCCGATGCCTCCTTAGATAATATGTCAATGGTTGATCTACCTGCGGGTGGAACTAACCTAGACCAGGACTTTGGTTATCAAACCCTCAATCCCGGCATTGACATTGAAAAGTTCACCAATGGAGTAGATGCTGACACTCCAGAGTCAGCAGCAGAGATTAGTTCAGGGGATACAGTGACTTGGACTTATGAAATTACCAATACTGGTAATGTATCATTTGCGAAAAATGACATTGTAGTCACCGACGATCAAGAAGGTATAATTACTAATATTACTCACCAAGGAGATGGAGATAATATCTTGGCTCCTGGTGAGACCTGGATTTACCAAGAAACGGGAACAGCTCAAAACCTTACAAGTTCAGGTGAAACTGAAACCTTCTACTTCAGAGGTTATAGCGGCTTAGATGGTGCAAATGGTAATATTCGTACCTTTACTGCTGGTGACGTATCAGTTAAAACCAGTGCTTTCAGCCGTACTAATCATGGAGTTTGGGATAAAGCCTTCTTGGGTAGCTTTTCCAATGGACTAGGAGTTACCGATAACTCAGAAGGTAACGGAGGAAATGGACTACATCGTGTTGATAATGTTTATAGAGACAACTTCGTCCTGTTTGAATTCTCCGAGTCTGTAATTGTCGATCGCACCTTCTTAGCTTCCGTGGGAGCTGACAGTGATATCACTTATTGGGTTGGTACGGTTGATGACTCATTCAATAACCACAACATTTTGAGTGATTCCTTCTTAAACAGTCTTGAATTCAAAGAAGATAATAACACCCATAGCTCATATGCGCGGTGGGCAGATATCAATAACAATGAAGTAGCTGGTAATGTATTAGTAATTGCTGCTTCCACCTCCGACGAAACTCCCGAAGATAGATTCAAGATTAAAAAGCTAGAAGTACAGCAAGTAGAAAATGGTATTTACCAGAATGTAGGTACTGTTTACGCTCCTGGGGCAGAAGATTCAGATACGAGTCACTATGTTAACCTTGCTGACAACGGGCAGCAAATCAATGCCACTCTCATTGGTAACACATCAATTCACGAAGGATATTCTTCCTTCTATAAGGTACAACTCGACCATGCGGTGAGCCAAGATACCGTATTTACCATTGATGTAACAGATGGCACCGCTCAACGGGTTGACCGCAATGATTATCAGGCAGCCAACCAGGACATCATCTGGGGAGGTTACTATGACATACGCAGTGGTGTAGGTGGTCAACTTCTGGAAATTGTGGATGATCGGGTTCCCAATGGCACACAGTCGTCAAGTGGCGATCGCCCCCAGGTTGGTCCGGACGGAGACACCATTTGGGACTATACTGTTGAACAAGATGGGGTAGTTCAAACAGGTGGCACCGTTCATGTTCTGGTTCGAGCAGGCGAGACCATGTCCGACCACTTTGAGGTGCAAACTTGGAAGGAAAAAGTAACCGTTGACCAGGATAGCGATTTTACTCGCCACAATCCCAACTTTGTCGAAGGAACCGAGGACTTCTCCATCAAAATCTCCGGGACTTCTGGAAATAACCATGACATAATCCATACAGGTAGTGAAAAGACAGTCAACATCCTGGATAAAACCGAATACGATTATGTAAGCCCCATCGCCTTTGACCTCAATGGTGATGGCGTGCAAACCGAGAGTATTGATAAAGGGGTGAAATTCGATATCCTCAACACCGGCAAAAAGGTCAACACAGGATGGCTCTCTGGGGAAGATGGCTTCTTAGCAATTGACAAGAACAAAAACGGTCAAATCGACGATCGCTCCGAGCTATTTGGTGGCACCAGCGTCGGTGAAGGCTTCGCCAAGCTTGAGTCCTTTGATTCCAATAGCGACGGCATTGTCAACGCCCAAGATGCTCTGTTCAATGAGTTAAAGCTATGGCAAGACGCGAACCAGAACGGTATCACTGATAACGGTGAACTGGTTTCCTTAGGGTCCGCTGGCATCACCGACCTGCTCACCTCTTACACCAATGTCTTCAGCACTGATGCTCAGGGCAACATCCACGGCGAGCACAGTACCGCAATGATGAACGGTCAAGCGATCGATATGGTTGATGTGTACTTTAAAGTTGCTGTTTAGTATTTAATATTCTTTGAACAACCGAAAACCGCCCCTTAACTGCACTTGGGGCGGTTTTTCCTTGATTTGTGCGTGCAGGTAAGCAATCTACTACAAACAATTGAGCTAACCAGGTACAATATGCGATCGCAAAGAATAGTAACTTGCCACGCCAGTAGCCAGCCAGTAGGGTGTGTTGTCGCGCAGCGCAACGCACCATCCGGTAATATGAATCGGTGCGTTAGTTGTTATATAATGCACGCTACTAGACTGACACGCCTAAAAATGTAGGTTGGGTTGAGCGATAGGGAAACCCAACAAAGCTTTACTGGTGTTGGGTTTCATTCTTCAACCCAACCTACACCTATTAGACTTCTGGTGGAAAAGAATGTAGAGACGTAGCAATGCTACGTCTCTACAAGGGTTTTGGCGTTCCGCATATTTAATTTCCGGAGAGGTCTATTACACTATTTTAGCTGTGTCAATCCACTACAATTACTATCCTTTCAAGTTCCTAACTCCTCAAGGGCGCACGCAATGCGCCCCTACAAACTCCGCGCTGACTAACTAGAAAATAGTTATACCGATTCAAATAATGTTTGCTACACATACATAATGCGTAAGGGTTTAGCAAGCGTAAGGGTTTAGCAAGCGTAAGGGTTTAGCAAGCGTAAGGGTTTAGCAAGCGTAAGGGTTTAGCAAGCGTAAGGGTTTAGCAAGCGTAAGGGTTTAGCAAGCGTAAGGGTTTAGCAATGCTAAACCCCTACCAAAGCATCTGTAGTCCTATGTGCAAGAATTGGTATTAGTCCCTGATGGACGTTTGTATACAACCAAACATGAAAATACCTGTTACCTGTTACCTGTTGCCTGTTGCCTGTTGCCTGTTGCCTTTAGGTGTATTAAATAATATTTTTTTAACTTTTATTATCAACCCAAAGCTAAAGCCCTATTTATACTGATAACATATGTACAGCCCAATACAGGAATCCCTCTCATTTTTAGGTTATCAGTATGAGTACGGTCGGTTTTTGGCAACCTATTTACCAACTTTTTGAGCCAGAGAAACCCTTAGCTACATCCGAAGAATTAAACAACTTCTACGTCCAACGGCAAAACAGTCCTGTAGAAAGGCTTGTGACTTTAATTAGTTTACAGCAAGACCCAGCTAAATTTCTGTTAGCAGGTCATAGAGGTAGTGGAAAAACTACGGAACTGCGACGACTGCAACAGAAAATAGCACACGAACATACTGTTATTTGGATTGATGCTGAATTTGCTCTCAACAAATTCAATGCAGGTTATGCAGAGGTAGTAATTTTAATTGGTTTAGAAATCTATAATCAAGCAAAAAATTCGGGTTGGAAGCTTGACCGCAAACTGTATAATAATCTAGAGAATTCCTTAAAAACTGTAGTCAAAGTTGAGTCACAAACTGAAGCAGGAGCTTTAAAGCTACCAGAAATTATGGAGAAAGTAGGCTTACTCCTCAAGCGTGGTTTCGATAGACAACAAACTCGAACTTTAAATGTGCTTCCGGTATTAAATGACATTATCAAAAACGTTAATAGTATCATTAAAGCAGCAGAAGAAAAGAGATTAGAAAAATTATTAGTAATTGTAGATGGTTTAGACAAACACGAACGAGGTACGACTTTAGATATGTTTTGCCGTTCAAGTTTGTTGACAGAACCGGAGTGTCACATTATTTATTCCATACCACTAGAATTGAGGTATGCAACTGAATATCGCCAGGCCAAAGAACACTTTGATGAGTGCTTTTGTTTGAACAATCTCCCTATTTTTCATTGTGATGAAAATTTATGTCCTACCAGAAAGCCCGATGATTATGGGAGAGAAATGATGAAAAAGATAGTTTCCAAGAGGTTACAGCAATTAAATAGAACTTATGAAAATAAAACTATCTTTGACACAGATGCTTTAGAAGAAATTTCTGAGAAAAGTGGTGGTGTTAATCGGGATCTGGTACGTTTAGCAAGAACCTGCTGTGAAGTGGCTTTAACTAGAAGACAGGGTTTAGTTGATTTAGAGGTTGCACAAGAAGCGATCAAAAAAGAACGTCAATCATATAATTTATATGACTATCAATTTGATGTATTGCTTGATGTACACCGTACAGGAAAATTGACAACTCAAACCCATAATCTGCCTAACAAGGGTGAATTTATTATCTGTGATGAACTGTTACAGAATAAGTCGATTTTGGGTTATGAACATGAAAGTGGGAATGTTTGGTTTGATGTCAATCCCATACTGATGGAAGATATAGAACGCTGGCAAAAAAGTAATAATTAAAAGAATGTAGAAGTTATACCAATTCTGTATAAAGATGCGCCAAATTCAAGAATTTATTAACCACAAAGGCGCAAAGCACACGAAGAAAGAAGGAAAGAGGAGAGTCAGGAATTTAGCGCAGCCTCACAAAGAAATGGTATTAGAATGTAGAATTACGTTTTGCAACGGGGATTTTACCCCCAAAGTTGGTTGAAAATAGGTTATAGGTTACTCCCAGATGCAACCTGATATTGATGTTCCTGCTCCAATTCTTAGTCAAATTGAGCAAGATGAATTGACAGATTTAGTCAACATTCTCTTGCTATCTAGTGGAATGAAGACTATTTTTGCCATAGTACCAGAACCTAGTCCCCAGCATCCGGTGGTGGAACAGTTCAAGTTATTACTGCAAGATAGTAGCCAGGAATTTCAATTTCAAAATTTTTTCTATAGTGATAATTCACTCTATAACTTTATCTATGGTTCTGAGCAGGCTGCAAAACAAGCCAGTGGTGGGAATCATCGCCGGATTGTCATGGCATTTGGGATTGAACAGCTTCCCCTACCACGCATACTGAATGAACTAAAGCAGTTAAATTTGGGGCGAGAGATACTTTTTCAACAACAAATCATTTTAATTTTTTGGCTGAATAAAGCAGACTTTTTAGATGAATTTCGCAGCCGTGCGCCGGATTTTTGGGATTGGCGGGGTAAGGTAGTCAGATTTACAACCCGTCCAGCTATAAATCCATTGCTGTATCCTTACTTAGAATGGTTAATTGCTGAAAATGCCTATCTGAGAACCAGTGGCGTAATGCAGGTGCAACGCCAAGTGGATATTTTTCTCGACCAAATTTATGTTTCCCTGCAAGCTGTAAGAAGACAGGAAGTTACGGAAACCCTAGATGGAAATGCTAGTAAATTAGCAAGGGGTGCATACAGGGAAGCGGAGATTAGGCAAAGGGTGAGTGTTAGTAGTTCTAGTTACCGTGAATTAGATGAACCTGACTACTACGAAGAATATGCAGAATCTATCTTAGAATATGAGCCAGCAGTCACCAGCAAAAAAGTAACCCAAAAGGTCGATTTATCCCAGGCAGTACGAGAAAATCGCTACAGCGTGATTTTAGGTGCTCCTGGGGCGGGGAAAACAACTTTGATGCATTACTTAGCCCTGCATTTTGCCACTGCTAAACGGGAGAGGGAAGAAAGGGTTACGGGGAGAGAAGACAAGGAAGATTTAGGGGAAGTGCGTCTACCTGTTTTCTTTCGCATTGCAGACTATGCTGAACGACTGGAACAACAACCTGATTTGAGTTTATGTGATTATCTGTGTCAGTTTTATCGCCAGTGGGAAACTTATTTTGAAAATGGGGTGGTGGAATCAGTTTCCCAATCTCCAACTAATACAGGTATGGGGGAACAGGGAAATAACAGTAATGGCGATAATCCAATTGCTCAACTCCTATTAGAGCAAATGCGTTTAGGACATTGCTTAATGCTATTGGATGGGTTGGATGAGGTATTTGACCAAAAAATTCGCAAACAGATAGTCCAACGGATTGATGAATTTGTTGATGCTTTCTCTAGTAACAAATTTGTGATTACCAGCCGCATTGCTGGCTACCGGGATGTGCAACTCAGCAGTCGCTTCAGTGAGTTTACCATTGAAGATATGAGTAGCGAACAGGTAGAGAATTTCCTGTATCGTTGGTGTCAGGCAATAGAAAAGGCGCAACAGCCAGAAAGTGGTGAGGAACAATGGCAAAGAGCCGGAGATGCCCAAGCAAGGGAGATTTTAAAGGCTATTCAAGAAAATGACGGAGTAAAACGCCTGACAGCCAACCCACTGCTATTGACGATTTTGGCATTGATTCACCGCAATGGGGAACGCTTACCCAATCAACGGGTAAAACTATATGAGTTAGCAGTGCAAACTTTAACTGAAGATTGGCAGTTAGGGAAGAAATTACCCGATGCTAACAAGGTGTTACTCAGCCAAAATGAGGTGGTGGAATTTTTAGCACCCTTGGCTGACTGGATGCATGAAGAAAAGCCTTCTGGTGTGGTGACAGAGGCGGAAGTTGAGCAAAAGTTAGCTGAAAAGTTAGCTGAATTGAATGATACTGAACCAGAATCCGAGTTAATACGACAAACAGTACAGGAATTTTTACGGAAAGTCCGGGAAACTACGGGTTTATTTGTGGAACGTGCGCCTGGTGTTTATGGCTTTATGCATCTAACATTTGAGGAGTATTTTGCTGCACGTTATATTGCTGACAATGATATCAGCGAAATTCTAGAAATCATTGATTTACGTTTACATGAACCCCGTTGGAGGGAGCCAATTTTGTTGGCTTTGGGTTATTACGGCGTTCATTTTCCCAACATGATTAATAAGTTGGTGAAAAAACTTTTCCAAAAACTTGATAATTACCAACCTGCACTTGAATGTGGAGAAATCAAAATAAAAAATGCTGCTGCGCCAGATGCTATGATTATTTGGTCTGGATTACAGGGAGAAGCAGATAATACCTGTATGCAGTCAGAATTTCCACTACAAGATTTACTATTTGCTGGTCAAGTAATCACTGAAGTTGAGGTTAATAATCATAGTATTCGTAAAAAGCTAATTGACAAGTTAGTTTTGACCTATGTTGGGGTAGATGCTGATTTTGAAGATGATGTAATTAAGCAACTGTTGAGATTACTGCGCCAAATTGAGTTGTTTAATCAGAAAGGTGAAGTCATAGCCACACTGAAACAAGTTGGGGAAAGTTCTGTTGTTTCTCAAGAGATGTGCGTCAGGGTACAGTCAGCAATTCTTTATATTACTTGTGGTGAAGCTGGGACAGAATTATCTCAATGTGTGACTGAGATTGTTAATAAATTAGAACCTGATAGATTTTGCAGTATCGGGAATTTGGTTGCAGAATTGGGTGACGAGATGACACCTGCTTTGGAAATAATGCGACAAAATCCGAGTGGGGAATTGGAACAGCAACAGGCATTAAATTTTATCACCGGAATGTCTTATATCCGTTCAGATAATTATGACAAAGCAATTGCAATTTTAGAGGAAATAACTCACCAGTCAGAAAGCCCTCTTACCCCATTTGTTTATTGGGCATTAGCTATATGTCATGAGAAAAAAGAAGATTACAGCAAGGCAGATGAATATTACAGTCAATCAAAAATGACTGATTATCATGAAACAAACACCTTATTTATTTTCTGGGGACACTGGGGTTGGTGTCATCGTTTAAGTGGTATATATGAGGAATCACTAAAATGTTTTCAAAACTCGCTTGGTATTGCGAAAGGACTAAAAAATTATAAATATGAGGCTCATATTCTCTACAACATAGGGAGAACTTATCAAGATTGGGGTAAGTACGAAGATGCGATCGCTTATTACCAACAAAGTCGTGACTTGTATAAAGAATTAAATAAACAAAGCGATGTAGCTAATCAGTGGTACTGGCTTGGTGATTGTTATCGGGAATGGAGTAAATACCAGCAGGCGATTGATTGTGAACTCAAAGAATTAGAAATTCGCCAACAGTTAGATGACCAAACAAGAATTGCTTTAGCTTACTATCGGCTAGGTAGAATTTATCAAGGATGGGGTAAATATGAAGATGCGATCGCTCACCACCAACAAAGCCTCGAACTTTATCAGCAATTGGATAAACAAAGCAATGTTGCTTCTCGTTGGTATAACCTAGCTGAGTGCTACCGAGACTGGGGTAAATATGAGCAAGCACTGGAATGTCAGCAACAGTGTATGACTATACGCCAGACACTTGATGACCAATCTTTAGTTGCTGTCACTTACTACCAACTAGGTCGCATTTATCAAGCATGGGGTAAATATGAAAATGCGATCGCTCACTATCAACAAAGCCGTAACTTATATGAAGAATTAGGTAAACAAAGTAATGTAGCTAATCAGTGGTATTGGCTTGGTGATTGTTATCGAGAATGGGGTAAATATCAACAGGCTATTGATTGTGGACTCAAAGGATTAGAAATTGGCCAGCAGTTGGATGACCAACCAGCAATTGTTAATGCATACTATTGCCTAGGTCGTATTTATCAAGGATGGGGTAAATATGAAGATGCGATCGCTCATTACCAACAAAGTCTCGAACTATATGAAGAATTAGGTAAACAAAGCAATGTAGCTAACCAGTGGGGTTGGCTTGCTAATACTTACAGAGAATGGGGAAATTATGAGCAAGCAATAGAATGTCGGCAAAAATATTTACATACTTATCAAAATTTAGATAACCAATCAAATGTAGCCTTAGGTTACTATCACCTAGGTCGGATTTATCAAGCATGGGGTAAATACGAAGATGCGATCGTTCAGTACCAAAAAAGTCTTGAACTCTATCAGCAATTGGATAAACAGAAGGATGTTTCTAACTTATGGTATTGGTTGGGTGATTGCTATAAAGATCGGAGTCAATATGAGCAAGCATTAGAGTGTCAGCAGTTTTGTTTAACAACACGTCAGCAGTTAGATGACCAACCAGCAATTGCCTCAGCTTATTATCAGTTAGGTATAATTTATCAAGCGTGGGGTAAGTACGAAGATGCGATCGCTCACCATCAACAAAGCCTCGAACTTTATCAGCAATTGGATAAACAGAAGAGTGTAGCTTCTCGTTGGTATAACCTAGCTGAGTGCTACCGAGACTGGGGTAAATATGAGCAAGCACTGGAATGTCAGCAACAGTGTATGACTATATGCCAGACACTTGATGACCAATCTTTAGTTGCTGTCACTTACTACCAACTAGGTCGAATTTATCAAGCATGGGGTAAATATGAACAAGCACTGGAATGTCAGCAACAGTGTATGACTATACGCCAGACACTTGATGACAAATCTTTAGTTGCTGTAAGTTACTATCAGCTAGGTCGGATTTATCAAGCATGGGGTAAATACGAAGATGCGATCGCTCACCACCAACAAAGCCTAGAACTATACCAGCAAATAGGCAAACAAGAAAATGTAGCTCATCAGTGGGATTGGCTAGCTGTTTGCTATCGAGAATGGGGTAAGTATGAGCAAGCGTTGGATTGTGAACTCAAAGATTTGGCAATATGGCAGGAGATTCAAAAACAACCAGAAATTGCATCAGCTTACTATCGGCTAGGTCGTATCTATCAAGGATGGGGTAAATATGAAGATGCGATCGCTCATTACCAACAAAGTCTCGAACTTTATCAGCAATTGGATAAACAGAAGAATGTAGCTTCTCGTTGGTATAACCTAGCTGAGTGCTACCGAGACTGGGGTAAATATGAGCAAGCACTGGAATGTCAGCAACGGTGTATGACTATACGCCAGCCACTTGATGACCAATCTTTAGTTGCTGTCACTTACTACCAGCTAGGTCGAATTTATCAAGAATGGGGTAAATATGAAGATGCGATCGCTCACCACCAACAAAGCCTCGAACTCTATCAGCAATTGGATTTACAAAGTAATGTAGCAAATCGGTGGCTTTGGTTGGGTGATTGTTATCGGGAATGGAGTAAATATCAGCAAGCTATTGATTGTGGACTCAAAGGATTAGAAATTCGCCAGCAGCTGGATGACCAACCAGCAATTGCTAATGCATACTATCGGCTAGGTCGGATTTATCAAGCATGGGGTAAACATGAAGATGCGATCGCTTACCACCAACAAAGCCTCGAACTGTATCAACAATTGGGTAAACAGCAGGATGTAGCGAATCAGTGGTATAACCAAGCTGATTGTTACCGAGAATGGGGTAAATACCAACAGGCTATTGATTGTGAACTCAAAGACTTGGCAATTCGCCAACAGTTAGATGAACAAAAAGATATAGCCGATGCTTACTATCAATTGGGTAGAATTTATCAAGGATGGGGTAAATATGAAGATGCGATCGCTCACTACCAACAAAGCCTCGAACTCTATCAGCAATTGGATTTACAAAGTAATGTCGCAAATCGGTGGCTTTGGCTTGGTGATTGTTATCGGGAATGGAGTAAATACCAGCAGGCTATTGATTGTGGACTTAAAGGATTAGAAGTTCATCAGCAACTGGATGATCAACCAGCAATTGCGAATACATACTGTAATCTAGGTCGGATTTATCAAGCATGGGGTAAATATAAAGATGCGATCGCTCACTACCAACAAAGTCTCCAACTCTATCAGCAATTGGATCTACAAAATGATGTAGCCAATCAATTATCATGGTTAGCTAGCTGCTACCGAGATTTAGAAAATTACCCGAAGGCGATTGAATATTCCCAACAAAGCCGTGATTTACACCAAAAGCTAGGTAAAGATGAAAGTGTAGCAAGGCGTTGTAGGCAACTTGCTTACTCCCAAGGTTTATTAGCCAAAAATACCCAAGATAAAGCAGAAACCTTTAACTTACTCGCACAAGCAGAGCAAAACATCCATCAAGCCATTGAAATTAGCACAGCAGGGGACTACACAGAAAATCTGGCATATGACCACATAATACTCAGCCTACTTAACTCAGAATACCTACGCCTATTACCTGCTGATGACCCATCCATACCAGAAAAAATCGCCCACTTTGAAGAAAATTACCACACCGCTTTTACGTATTTTCACCAGTTAGGACAAACCATAGATCAAGCAGATAAAGCACTAGATATAGCCCGTGCTTACCTGGAAATTAACGCCCTAGAAAATCTAGAACGAGCGGAAGAACTAGCTCAAACATCTCTGCAAGTCTTCCAAGAATACAATCGTCGTAAACTAGAAGCCTCTACACACAAGCTTTTAGGGGAAATATATCTCAAACGCGCCCAAATTAATCAACCCAGTGCTGAAACAAGCGCTCGTCAGTTCTTATCCGCAAGTCTGCAAATCTACCAAGAACTTGATTTACAAGAAAAAGCTGCTGAAGTGGAAAAGTTAATATAGGATTACTATTTGATTTTTGTTGGCGTAGCCTGCACGAGTGCTTAAAACACGTAGGCTGTGTTACCGATGAGAGTACGGCACCATCCAGTAATATGACTCGGTGCGTTAGCTGTTAGCATAACGCACCCTACAAGTACTTAGGGACTTCCAGATTAAAAAATATCCCAAAGTCATTTTACCAATCCTATGATTCGTAGGGGCGGGGTAACCCCGCCCCTACCATGTGGGATAATTTATTTCTTGGAAGTCCCTTAACCAAAACAACGGTACAAGTTGGCATGAATATTAAAAAACAACTACTCCAAGAAATTGAATCCTCCTCAGATGTTCTCCTAGCTGAAACCCTGAACTTTTTGCGTTTTCTCAAGACGAAACCAACGTTAGAGGAATTACCTCTTGACCCCTCAACCAAAAAAGATGATACTTCCAATGGCGATAGCGAGTCTCTACCGGAGGAGAGCAAAACTCAACCTGAAGTACAGGAAGCAACACCAATTATTAGAGGCTCTAAAGCAGAAGATTTGCTGAAATTTGCAGGAACTTGGCAAGGAGACGACTTTGAGGAGTGTTTGCAGCTTGTTTACCAAACCCGTTCCCAGGCAGAATTTTAGGGATGTATCTCCTAGACACTAATCATTGCAGCCGCATCATTTTTGGAGAAAGCAACGTCATTCGTCGATTACAAGAGCACATTGGCTTAGGGGTTGCAACTAGCGTTATTGTGCAAGGCGAACTCCTTTACATGGTACAAAAGTCCTCTCAACAGCAGGCAAATCTTCACTTTGTCAGAGCTTTTCTACAAACCATTGACCTTTATCCCATTAATGGAGGGGTTGCCGATGTCTACGGTAGCCTTAAAGGAGAAATTATTAAGCATTTTGGTCCCAAAGATAAAGCAAAGCGTAGAAAGTTTACAGTTCAAGATTTGGGTTTTAGTGATAACGATTTGTGGATAGCATCGACTGCTCTGTACTATAACCTCACCGTTGTCTCAGGCGACAGCGATTTTCAACGAATACAACAGGTACAAGCCTTGGCGTTAGAATCTTGGCTTTGACATTTTCGAGAGTAAATGTTCATACAAAATATGTGACACGACTTGTTCCTTGACTCTGGCAAGGAACACAGGGCTGGAGGCTCCGCCTCCAAATCGAGGCAGAGCCTCGCGCCACACGTACCAAGGCAGAACCTTGGCACGAGAATGAATTTAGGCGTAGGTTGGGTTGAGGAACGAAACCCAACAACCAAAAACTTCGGTATTGTTGGGTTTCACTTCGTACCACTTCGTGGAAGCAAGCTACAACCCAACCTACATTTATTTTTTTCTTCCCAGAGTGACATAAGAGGGTTAATGATGGTGAGGAGAAGGAGAGAGCTTCTACATAGTTTGCTTGGAGCGAAGTGAGTATATTTTACTTTGGACTTTGGACAAAAAGTCCAAACCTGAATTTAACTGAATTTAACTGAATTTTCCAAGTTCTAAATTTTCCTGAACTATTGATTGAAATAATCAAACATACTGATAAAGGAAAGACAAAAAATCAAATCAAACTTTGTCCAAAATCCAATCAAAATACACACCTTAAAAAAGAACAGGTAATGATATATAAACTAATCTTTACAACTGTCCTTTCGGTTTATTCTCTCATTGGACCATTAAGCTTTACCGCTAATGCCCAAGTGGTAATTAATGGTAGATTAATTCGAGGTCAAGAACTATACAAATTGCAAAGAAGATTGGGTTATCGCATCCAGCCAGGTAACTATTGGTTCGATAGCAGGACTGGAAATTGGGGTTATGCAGGTAATCCCAGAGTTCAAGGAAATGTATATCGACCTGTGCAACGTCGTCGTAGCTTGTCTGAACGTGGTTTACTTTATACCCCACCCGTCATCGGTGGAGGCTGTGTTTATATCCCAGGAGGCACTTCCTGGTGTAAGGGACAATAGAAGTATGTGTATCCAGGATTATCCCATACCAGTATGAAATTGGTGAATTAATCTGATTTTTTGGCTTTACTTGCGGATTACTTACTGAAGCTGCACTTCTTAAGTTAAAAATTAGCCTCAACTCAATATCTGCATAACGCACCAATTTTTTTGAGTGTGACAGTCTTTTCTATGCCAAAAATTTCACCCATAAGTGTGAATTAGGTTGACTCATATCTTGCACCTGCACCCTAGAAGGGTGAGGCTATACAAGCAAAGCCTGCCTACGCAGGCTAAGAAACCTGATTTTTCCTGTTATTGATAAAAATATATGTTTATTAATTAATATGTTTATTAATTACATCAAAAATCAGTATTAATACTTTGGTGCAAGATGTCAGTTGACATAAATTGACTGCTACTTAAGCAATTGAAAAGTCAGTTTTGCTGAACTCGTAACCAACAAAATTTCAACTTATATACTATATCAAGGAGAACTGATTATGTTAGCTAAAAAATGTTTTGCTTTCTTAGCATTAACTGGTATTTTTATGTCTGCCGTACCTGCTGCGATCGCTCAACGTCCAAATAGTTGTGCTCAACTCGGTAATCGGACTTTATATATAAATGGTAATGGTGCTGAAGGTACACTTAAAATCTCTGTTTTAACTCCAATTAGCCCAGGATATAAATTTACTGCACGCTTAACAATGCGAGGAGAAACAACAGATCAAATAGTTGATGGTAGGTGTCGTAATCGTAATGTTACTTTTACCAGAAGAAGATCGGGATGGACTCAAAGGTATAACGGTTGGGTATTTGAGCGAGGAGCTTATAGCATAGCTGGTACTTTTTCACATAACGGTTCACTCCAGTACGGCTGGTATGCAAAGTAATCTGCTAATTGGTTCTAGTAGTTCTTGTGTGTGTTTGATTCTTTAGTGGTTTAGCGGGGTTCCAGCCCCGTTTTTTCACAATTTACAGCGATTTTCAGGTAAATAGACCACACCGTAGGGGTTTAGCAATGCTAAACCCCTACATGAAGATGTGGTTCAAATAGATGAAAACTGCTGTAATACTGCAAAACAAAATTTCACAGGTGTTGCTGAATTCAGGTATGAATTTATCTCACGCTCCAGGCGCAGAGAGTAGTAGGGTGGGCATTGCCCACCATATAATGATTTTCGTGGGCAATGCCTACCCTACAGATACTTATGTTTTTTCACCCATCAAACCAGATTCCTATATCCTTAATCCGGTTGCCGATGCAATTAGGAGAAAATCAAAACTTTTAACTGGTGAGCTTGATTTAGTTATATTTCAAAAGCCGGTAAAATCTTTAGAGCAATGGACTCAGAAATATTATGTTTGGGTTTCTGTCGCCAATAATTATGGGTTGTCTAACACTGGATGTTCCTTAATTGCTTTAATTTCTTGTGAACTTACTTGGCCACACACAAAGCCAACTCTTTCAACACTATTTTTGTTATAAGAACCAAGGGCAGGTAAAACACCCCCAATTGTAAAACTGCGAAATGGCCATGATTGAGAATTATCGCAGTAAACTTTTGTACAAACACAGGCATAGGAAGGAATATTTGGATTTTTCCTGTACCACTCATCAAGAATCCAAGTTATGGGTATATCCCTCTCAATGAACTGCTTACTAGGCGCATCGGCAGCAAATATAGGAGAACTAAATCCTAAAATTGATACACCTAAAGGTAGTGCTACTAATATCTCTGCTATTCTTTTTAAATTTGATTTGTACATGATTAAGCTGTAATTATTTATGTATTCTTTTGTCACAATTTAGTACTACAAAATAATAATTTCATGAGTATATTCACGAGATATAGTATCTTTGATATAAATGTTACAATCCTTATTTAAAAAGTTGGGATATCTCGATGCCAGTTGCAGCTAACTCAATCAAGTTTGGTACAGATGGCTGGCGCGGTGTAATAGCTGATGAGTTCACTTTTGAACGGTTAGCTTTAGTCGCGCCAGTTGCCGCCCAGGTGCTACTTAATACCTATGGTCAACAAGTAGGAAACCGCAAAATTGTTGTCGGTTACGATCGCCGCTTTATGTCTGAAGATTTTGCCGCTAAGGTGGCTGAAGTGGTTTCTGCTGCTGGATTTGATATCTTGTTTAGCGAAACCTATGCCCCCACACCAGCTTTTAGCTGGGCGGCAAAACAACAAAATGCTTTAGGAGCACTAGTAATTACTGCTAGCCACAATCCAGGTAAATATTCGGGTTTGAAAGTCAAGAGTGCTTTTGGTGGTTCGGTGCCGCCAGAGGTGACTAAGGAAATTGAAAAGTTGTTGGGTGAGGAAGTACCTCCGGCAGCTAATCCAGGTAAAATAGAATACTTTAATCCCTGGTATAGTTACTGTGCAGAATTGGCAAGTAAGGTAGACATTGCCAAAATTCAGGATGCGATCGCCTCTGGTAAGTTAACCGTGTTTGTGGATGCTATGCATGGTGCTGCTGCTGGGGGATTGGCTAAAATCCTGGGAGAAGGGGTCAGGGAAATTAATAGCGATCGCGATCCGACTTTTGAAGGAGGGGCGCCGGAACCTTTACCAAAATACCTCTCCCGTTTATTACAAACTATGAAGGAACATCGAGAACAGGAACCCAAAGGTTTAACAGTCGGTTTAGTATTTGATGGAGACTGCGATCGTATTGCTGCTGTGGATGGGGAAGTAAATTTCCTCAGTTCCCAAATCTTGATTCCCATCTTAATTGACCACTTGACAAAAAGACGAAAGTTTGCTGGGGAGATAGTCAAAACAGTTAGCGGTTCGGATTTAATTCCTCGCGTTGCAGCTTTGAATAATTTATCTGTATTCGAGACACCCGTTGGTTACAAGTATATTGCTGACAGGATGTTAGAGGCGCGAGTATTGTTGGGGGGTGAAGAATCCGGGGGCATTGGTTATGGGAACCATATTCCCGAACGGGATGCTTTATTGTCAGCTTTGTATGTTTTAGAAGCAGTTGTGGAGTCTGGCTTGGACTTGGGTGACTATTACCGTCAATTACAGTCACAAACAGATTTTAACTCAGCATACGATCGCATAGATTTACCCCTGGCAAGTATGGAAGTGCGTTCCCGTCTTTTAGAGCAGTTGCAAACCCAACCATTAACAGAGATTGCTGGTAAATCAGTGATTGATTGCCAAACAATTGATGGGTATAAATTCCGCTTAGAAGATAAAAGCTGGTTAATGATTCGCTTTAGCGGTACGGAACCAGTTTTGCGGCTTTACTGTGAAGCGCCCACCCTAGAACAGGTGCATCAAACCCTGGCTTGGGCGAAGGAATGGGCTGAGTGAGGGAGTGATGGAGTGAGGGAGTGAGGGAGTGAGGGAGTGATGGAGTGAGGGAGTGAGGGAGTGAGGGAGTGAGGGAGTGTAGACGCGCAGCGTCTAAAGCTTTGAGAATAAATAAACGAAAAACTGAAAAATTAACTCAATTTTCTTTCCCTCTTTCCCTCTTTCCCTCCTTCACTCCTTCCCTCCTCCTTATGGGTTAAGATGGCAACACTTACAGCGATTTTCAGGTAAATAGACCACACCGTAGGGGTTTAGCACTGCTAAACCCCTACATGAAGATGTGGTTCAAATAGATGAAAACTGCTGTAAGACCCATAATTTACATAATTTATAACTTATTACTTTAATGACAGTACTTGTTGTAGCTACCAGTAATCCAGGTAAGTTAAAGGAAATGCAAGCTTACCTGGATGATCCTATGTGGGAATTGACCCTCAAGCCTCCAGAAATAGAAATAGAAGAAACGGGTGATACATTTAGTGCCAATGCCCAACTCAAAGCGTCTCAGGTGGCGTTAGCTATGGGGAAATGGGCAATTGCAGATGATTCTGGCTTGGAGGTAGACGCACTTAATGGTGCCCCTGGAATATATTCTGCCCGTTATGGTAAAACAGATAGCGATCGCATTGCTAGGTTATTGGGAGAGTTAGAAAACGAAACTAATCGTCAAGCACAGTTTGTATGTTCCATTGCCATCGCTAGTCCTGATGGCGCGATCGTTTTACAATCAGAAGGTATTTGTCGGGGTGAAATTCTCCATGCACCTCGTGGTAAAGGTGGATTTGGCTACGATCCCATTTTTTATGTTCCAAACAAGTTATTAACCTTTGCGGAAATGTCCCCAGGATTGAAACATTCTGTGAGTCATCGAGGAAGAGCATTTGCTGCTTTATTACCCCAGCTCGAAAAACTTCGTATATGAGGTGAGAAGTGCGGGGAGATGGGGAGATGGGGAGATGGGGAGATGGGGAGATGGGGAGATGGGGAAATGGGGAGATGGGGAGATGGGGAGATGGGGAGATGGGGAGATGGGGGGACTAATTTTTCCCATTATCCCATCAACCAACAACCAACAACCAACAACCAACAACTAACAACTAACAACTAACAACTAACAACTAACAACCAACAACCAACAACTACCACTCCAACTCAGCCGGTACTAGTTTATGCTCATTACTATGTATGCTGACAACCTCACCACTCCTCATGGAAATTACTCGGTCAGCCATCGCAGAAATACCAGCATTATGGGTAATTACTGCCGTAGTAGTACCTAGTTCTTGGTTAACCTGTGCTAGTGCTTCTAATATTAATTTTCCCGTTTGAAAATCAAGTGCCCCCGTGGGTTCGTCACACAATAAAACCTCTGGACGCTTAGCAATAGCCCGAGCGATCGCTACCCGTTGTTGTTCGCCACCAGACATTTGCGCCGGAAAATGATCCAAGCGATCGCCTAATCCCACTAGTTCTAAAGCCTGTTCTGGAGACATTGGTCTGCGGGCTATTTCTGTGACTAAGGCGACATTTTCCCTGGCAGTGAGGCTGGGAATCAAATTATAAAACTGGAAAATAAAACCAACGCAGTCACGGCGAAATCTGGTCAGTTGGGCATCGCTAGCATGGGTTAAATCGCGATCGCGAAAAAAGACTTGACCGCTAGAAGGTACATCCAATCCCCCCAAAATGTTCAAAAGAGTTGATTTACCACTTCCAGAAGGCCCCAGCAGAACTACAAACTCTCCTTCATAAAGTTCGAGATCCACTGACCGTAGAGCGCGCACTTCTACCTCTCCCATCTGGTAGACTTTCGTAATTCCATGTATGCGAAATATGATTTTTGGCGATAATAGGCGATCGTTGTGTTGGTGCTGCTTTTTGAGCATTTGTCCTCCACAATCTTTGATTTGACAGTAGGTTTATATTTAGGTAAAATCTATTACTTGAGATTATCAGTGCGAATACTGGGCGAAACAATACTTTTTGCCAACAAGAATACATCAATATCAATCCAGCCCAAAATAATCCCATGCATACCCGATGAATTGCTTGGAAAGTGGGAAAATATAGCGGTTTTCGCTTGGATGGAATACAGTCTTATGGGATGGTATTCTAAGCCTATCTTAAATATTAGGAATAAAGTTTGTATTCTACTTACCTGAAAAACCCTATAAATCAAACTTTCAAGCGCGGTTACTTTGTTGATTCATTTATTATCATTTTTGTCAAGAGCAATTTAGACGGGTTTGCCCTGTTGCCATCATCCACATCACTTCTCTGTATATTCACCATAAAATCTTGGAAGTTTATGAACTTATTGTAAAGGAGCAAAATACCATTTTTTGCTAATCAGCATCAAATTAAACATAACTATACGTTGGCTGGGCAATTATTATTTTGCCAATGTATAACCATGATTGTGGGTTTTCAGTGGATTTTACAATCACTAACCAACATCAAATGCAGCAGTTCAGATATACAAAATCATACGAGCGCGAATACAGGGTGAATTAATAGTTTATAAAGACTTGGTAAAAATCATTTTTCTTGGAAAAGTTGGTAGCAATATTTATGCTACTGTGAAACTTCAGATATACAAATCATCAGATTGCTCCTGAAGGTTTGTTTGTTTATTTCCAGAGAATTCTACTCTTGGAGTTAAATTACTGCAATTACACTTGTTTTACTTGTAAGTAACAAAGTATTAAATTAACAGATGTAATTGAAGTCATTTCTCCTCTGAAGTTTGTATTTCATCAGAAAAAATGCTACCTCCAAGGGAATTCTACTCTTAACTTCATAATTATTGGTCTTTGGCAATGGGAGGATAAGGAATGCTCATGCAAATAGTATGTCAGAGATATTTACAGCCAAATATTCTCCAAAAGGTAGATTTTTGCTGGCAGCAGATCCTGAGAACAGGATGGTGTATTCTTAAATAATTATTTTGAGGATGAAATAGCTAGCAGAAAAGCTACTGTGTAGAATGGCTCGAATTAAGTAGTACAAACCTATGAGTTTTACTGTACTGTTTGGCAAGTATATAAAGATTTTATTTCTTGGCAAATAATTTAATGAAATTGCGAAGTTTGTATGAAGATAATATGAACTTGAATGTCAAGAAATTATCTATGAATATCAAATATTTATAAAAGCTTAAAAAATATTTGATTGGGAAAAATAGCGATAACATTTTTGCAGTATAAATCCTTCCAGAATGTATGAGATGAAAAAACCAATTCTGACTATTTTTTACCAATACAATCCCTGGAATAAGACTATCGGAGGGATTCAGACCCTAATTAACATTTTCATCAAGTATGCACCCCAGGAATTTGCATTGCGTTTGGTGGGAACAGGAGATCCTGATAAGGACAGAATTGGTACATGGCAAATTGGGGAATTTGCAGGTAGAGAGATAGAATTCTTTCCTCTGTTGGCATTAAAGGATGATAATGTCAGAAGCTTGATTCCTACCACCATCAAGTACACTGCTGCATTGAGAAAGCATTGTTTTGCCTCAGACTTCATGCACTTTCATCGGCTAGAGCCGACTTTGGTGACTCGTCATTGGCAGGGAGAGAAAACTCTGTTCGTTCATAATGACATCCAAACACAGATGAAAACTGTAGGAGATAAGAATGGGATTTTATGGCGTAGATTTCCGGCTGCATACTTTGCCCTAGAGAAGAAGCTAATGGGGCAATTTAACCAGATACTTTCCTGCAACACAGATGCAGCAGAAATGTACCGAAGACGTTACCCTAGTATTGCCAATCGGATTGCTTATATCAAAAACTCATTTGACAATGAGATTTTTTATCCCTTGGACAGAGGGAAAACAGAGGCTGAAAAATATCAGTTGGCTAAGGAACTGGGTGTAGATGAGCAAACCCGCTTTATTCTATTTGCGGGTAGATTGCATCCACAGAAGGACCCTTTGCTTTTAGTCAATGCATTGGCAGCCATGCAAGAGCCATCAGTACATCTGTTAATTGCCGGAGATGGGGAATTAGCATCGCCATTGGCAGCAGAAATTAGTCGATTGGGTATAGACAAGCAAGTAACCATGCTTGGTGCTGTAGCACCTGAGAAATTAGCTAAGCTACATCGAGTTTCCCATGCATTTGTGCTGAGTAGTGCTTACGAAGGCTTACCTCTAGTGGTATTGGAAGCATTAGCCTGTGGAACTCCTATAGTTACTACTAGATGTGGAGAAACGCCCAAATTACTGGCTGCTGATAGTGGCGTAGTTTGTGACGCACGCACCCCAGATGCCATCGCCGATGCTCTCAAAAGAGTGGTGCTGCATCCAGAAAATTATCCTCAGGAATCTTGCATCCGCACCGCACAACCCTATGCAGCTCGTACTGTTGTCAAGGATGTATATAGTGATATGTTTGCCCGGTGGCAGCAGCAATATCAACCAGCAGTTTTAGTGTAAAAATCAGAAATTTTGGGAGTGAGGAGAGTTAATGACTGTCAGTTTCAACGTAAATTTCAACTCTAAACTAGAATTTATTTTCAGTACAGGTAGAATATAGACCACCAATCCCAGCGTCTAAAAAAATACTGTTTGGCACTAAAGCAACAAGTATTTTTTTCAGCCTAAAACTGAAATAATTTAATGTATATTTGACAACATTTATCCAGGAGCATAAAGTAATTACTATGAAAATAGCTGTAATTGGTGCGAAAGGTTTACCTCCAAAGCAGGGAGGTATTGAGCATTACTGTGCAGAGTTATATCCACGGATCGTGGCAAAAGGTCACACAGTTGATTTATTCGCCCGTTGTTCTTATACAGAATTTGGCTGGCTAGAAAATTACGATTATCAGGGTGTCAATGTTATTTCTTTACCAGCTTGGGAAGCCAAAGGGGTAGACGCTTTCATGACTTCAGCCCTAGGAGCGATCGCAACCAGTGGTAAAAAATATGACATAGTTCACTTCCATGCCCTAGGACCATCTTTATTTACTTGTTTGCCCAGAATTGCAGCCTCAGCAAAAGTGGTAGTCACATGCCAAGGATTAGACTGGCAGCGGGCAAAGTGGGGAGGTTTTTCCACCCGTTTGATCAAAATGGGAGAGAAAACAGCGGTACGTTGTGCCCACGGCATGGTTGTGGTGTCAGAAGCATTACATCACTATTTCTTAAAGACTTACAATCGTAAGACAGTCTATATTCCTAATGCACCTGCTCAGTATGGTAATTCCGACTCACAATTTAATTATGGAAAATCTTTGGGTTTAAAACAAGGACGTTATCTGATATTTTTAGGTAGGTTAGTACCAGAAAAACGTCCTGACTTACTGGTAAAAGCTTTTAGTGCCCTCAAACCAGAAGGATGGAAATTAGTACTGGCAGGCGGAGTCAGCGATACTAAGTCGTTTACTTCCGAACTACTGGAAAAAGTAGCAAATGACCCCGATATTATTTTTGCGGGGGAATTGCGGGGTGCTCGTCTGTGGGAAATTGTTCGGGGTGCTGGTTTATTCGTCTTACCTTCCGATTTAGAAGGATTACCCTTAGCGATGTTAGAAGCAATGCAAGAAGGTATCCCTGTATTAGCAAGTAATATCCCACCCCATCAGCAATTGATTAATGGTGGAAAGGGAGTGCTGTTTGAAGCAGGGAACTTAGAATCTTGTATGACTTCTATAAATTGGGCTATCCACCATCCCCAAGAATTGGTTCTCATGGCCCAGAAAGCAAAAAGGTACGTAGAGTTAAACTATAGTTGGGAACAAATTACGTCTGAAAATTTGAAATTATATAAGAGTCTTTTGAATTACCCACAAAAAATTGATTTGACTGAAGCTAGCTCTTCCGCAAGTGGACTGGCTGAAGTTTTCAGTAAAAAATAAACCTCATCACTCAAACACCCTTACAGTAAGCCCAATGCAAACAATGTCATCCATAGGAAGGTAATGCAGACAGAAATAGACATTATTAATGATTTAGGCTGTATTTACTTTCTGAAAAAAACTAGAGTAAGTTGACGATGGAAAAAGGCATTTCATCCCTACCAGTAGTCCTGCAACGGCGTGCTCTGCCCGCTGTAGCAACCTTCTCTGCGGTTATAGCTGGAGCGGTTGCTTATCTAATGGTCGCGCCTAGAATGTATGAGACATCTACGCGACTGATGCTTGATAACAAACTAGTGAGCATTTCCCAATTCGGTCGAGACTTAACCCAAGTACCTCGGCAGTTTGGTGGTCCCGATCCGGTGTCTGACCAAGCAGAATTAGCGAAGTCCCAGCCTGTTTTAGAACGAGCAGTTGCCATAGCTGTGCCAAAATCTAACCAGCTGACAATTGATGCACTCAGTGAAGCATTAAATCGGGATTTAAAAGTCAAAAATATACCAACTACTAACATTCTCGAACTGAGGTATGCTAACGAAGATGCTAATTTAGCTGCCAAAATGTTGAATGCAGTTGCCCAAGCAATGCTTGAGGAAAACATCAAGAACATTAAATCAGAAGCGAGAAAAGTACGGGAATTTTTAGAAAAAACCGAGGTTCCCAAAGCTCGTACACGCTGGCGATTAGCGGCAGCAGCGGAAAACAGATATAGACAAAAGAGCGGCATTATCTCTTTTGACGAGCAAAGCCGCAGCATGGTAGAAAGTTTAGCCACCTTGGAAGGGCAAGAACGTACTCTGACAACCCAACTCCAAGAAGTGCGGTCTCGCGAAGCATCCCTGCGAAAAATTACTCAGGCAGGAAACCTTAATACTGCCTATGCTAAAGTGCGTAGCGGTCAAGATGAAGAATTAAGACAGTTAAGAACAAAATTAGCAGAAATAGATCAAAAAATAATTGCCGCTCGAGTGAGTTTGAAAGACGATCATCCCACTGTCAGGAATCTAATTGAAGAACGGAATGGGATTAGTTCTTTGTACCAAAAGGAACTTAATAGCATTGCCCCAGGAACTCAAAATGCTCCTGCCAGGGATATAGCTGGCGACCAAATCAGTCAACAACTCACTTCTCAACTTGTAAATACAGAAGTTGAGCGAGTAGCCTTGGAAAACAGACTCAGAGCCGTGCAGATTGAACGAGGTAATCTGCAAACTCGCCTGACTCAACTACCAGTTAAGCTACAACCTTTAACTAGACTAGTTCGAGAACGAGAAGAAGCTGCTCAATCGTTAAAAACACTACAGCGCACCCTGGAAGAAGCACGGATTGCGGAAGCGCAAAAAGTAGAAAACCTGAGAATTATAGGCAAAGCAAAAGCACCACTATTGCCAACATCACCCATCCCAGCTGTGGTATTGGTTCTAGCAGCAACCTTTGGCACTGTGCTAGCGACTGGTGTAGTTCTATTATTAGAAGTAATGGATAATACACTACGGGATCCATTAGAGGCTGAAGAACTAGTAAAATTACCATTGCTAGGAGTATTGCCCCGTTTGCCAAAATCAGCCCTACTGCTCAAACCCGCTGAGAAATTTCTAGATCAAGTGGGGTTTGTGGAACCTTACCGGATGCTGTTTAAGAACCTAGAATTTCGCAGCCCAGAGAAGTTAAAGCTGATCATCGTTAGCAGTACCATTTCTGGTGAAGGCAAATCAGTTGTTGCTTCTCACCTAGCTGCAACTTCCGCCATGTTATCTCGACGGACACTGCTCATAGATGCTGATTTGCGCCGTCCTGTACAACATAACCTCTTTCAGATGCTTCCAGACACGGGAGTTACGGATATACTTCACGGTGAAAAAACTTTGCAGTCAGCCGTAAAGCCTACAGCAGTAGAAAATTTATTTATACTGCCATCTGGCAAATTATACGGTAGACCATCACAAATGCTAGAGTCAGAAGATATGCGATCGCTATTGAGAGAAGCTCAAAAACATTATGATTGCGTGATTGTAGATACTTCTCCTTTAGGTGTTTGTGCTGATGCTGCGACATTGGGACAACAGAGTGATGGGGTAGTTATGGTTACCCGTCCCAGTTTTACTATCAAAGAAGCATTGCAAAGAACAGTATCAGAACTGAATAAAAACAGAATCCCCATCTTGGGAATAGCGGTGAATGGAATCGCCGGATTGACTGAAAGATATTACCGTTATCCTGTGAAGGGCTATCAACCAGCCTTAGAAAAACCACTCAAGCGTTTGGTTGCATCTACTACTACTGAATCTAGGGTGGAAACTTCAGATTAATGATTTGAGGTATCGATGACAATGTTAAAACTTCAAAGCTCAAATCTTTCTTCCCGTTTGACGTTTTTTGCCGTCTTGGGAGGTATTGGTATAGGGTTAGCTGTCGGCTTCCTGGCTGGTCTAAAACCCTTGTTAGTAGGTGCTGCTCTACTTGCAGGAGCAGTACTTGTCTGGTTTTTTGCCAAATTTGAGCAAGCAGTTATGGGTCTGTTGATTCTGCGTAGCTCTCTCGATATTTTCTCCGACTACCAAATACCAGCAGCATTTGCACTTGGCTTAGACCTATTGGCTATATTGTATGTAACCCTGAAGCTATTAACGGGTCAACGTCTACAAATGGATAACTTCTGGTGGTTATTCGCAGGATGGATTTTATTACAGGGACTATGGGTAATACTATTACCTCTTGGGGGATTAGGACTAGAAGGTTCATATTTAATAACAGCTATCCGTGAATGGGTACGCCTGTTTTCTTGGTTGATGGTCTATCTAATAGTAATGCAGCTCAAAGATAGAGTTGATCCCCAAAAACTCATATCTCTTTTATTCCTAAGTCTGATTGCACCCCTAACAGCAGCAGCGATGCAGACATTTCTACCCCAATCACTCCTTCCTCCTCAATTAATCAATGTAACTGCCGATTCCATCGGTGAAAATCTTTCTCGGATCAATGGAACTCTTGGTCATCCAAATACCTTTGGAACCTTTTTACTGTTGTTTATTGGTCTAACCACCTGGAAACTTAGATGTGCCAAACAACGGGTGACCTGGTTACTTTTATTGGGCGTACTGGCATTCTTCTTTGTCGGTACAAAAGCTTTATTTAGCATTGTGATGCTGGCTGTTTTTATCTTGGTATTAGTTGTTCCCAGATTAAGTTTAACTAATCTGATTGGTGGATTATTATTATTTGCCATTGTGATCGCTTTGTTTGGCATGACAGAGTTTGGCCAGGAACGTCTGGCTTCAATTGCCGAAACACCACTTTTAAATCCTGATATGAATATATCCCGTGCAATTATTCTCTCTAAGAGTGATGGCAATAGCTTCAATTGGCGATTAGCTGAGTGGAGTTACTTACTAAAACAGTGGGAATATTCTCCTCTATTAGGTTTTGGCTTAGGAACTAGTCCATTTGTTAGTCATAGTGGGCTTTTACCTCACAATGATTATATTCGAGCCTTAATAGAGGGAGGGGTTTTAGGTATTGTAACTTTTATCACTTTTTTAGCTTCTCAAGTGGTAAGGATATTGCAATTACTCCGTTCCCCAACTATTAGTAGTTCACAACGCCACTTATGTGAAATTTTATTAGCAATTTCCCTCGCATTACCTGTAGGTATGATTACTGAAAATATATGGAGCCATACTACCTTCTTTTTCTATTGGTCAACTCTAATGGCGATCGCAGGTTGGGACAACTGGAATCAGTCTCATACCAAAGATGACTCTATAAGACTTACGCAACTGGCACATCAATAACCTGTTCTTGGTTACGCACCAACCCGTATATTGTGCCAACTTACTGATGTTGAAGATGCAAGAAGTTACAAAGACCTATCGTATTACTATTGTTAATCCTAGTGCAGGTGTAAATTGGAGTGGTGGTGGAGAAATTTTTGCCATTGAACTAGCCCGTCATCTTAATTCCTACTTTGACGTGGAATTATTGAGTGGCGCTACCTGCACTGACTTCTGCTATCCTGCTGGTGGTATTCCCCGGGTTGATGCCTATAATTTAGTGCGCCATCCACTGCTTGCCCCTCTGTTTCATCGCTTTGCTACCCACCCAGAAATAGTTATAGAACATTTATCCAACTTTTTACCCTGTGCGATTCATTGTTTGACCCATCCCACAGACTTAATATTTCCGTGCAATGACTATGGTGGTTTGGCAATGGCAGCTGTTGTTAGAGCTATTAAGGGAACTCCTATTTTATTCACAGAGCACGTTGGTTTAGTAGGAAAAGGAGTGTCCCTGGGTCGTAACCTACGTTTTCAACCAGATAGATTAGTGGTATTTTCCGAGGAAATGGCTCTATTTGCTCGCAATCTCCGACCCAGTCAAGTTACAAGTGTGATCCCCAATGGGGTGGATGTTAATAAATTTACACCAAATGGCGATCGCATTGATTTAAACCTACCCAAACCAGTGGTTCTGTGTGTTGCTTCTTTAAAACGTAATAGCCATAAACGGATAGAATTAGCAATGCAAGCTGTGGCTCGCTTACCACAAGCCAGCCTTTTATTATGTGGTGATGGATTAGACCGGGATTATTTTCAAAGTTTAGGAGAAAAATTATTAGGTACGGAGCGGTTTGTAATTAAGAGTGTTCCTCACCAACAAATGCCCTCAGTATATCGGAGTGCCGATGCTTTTACCCTTCCATCCATTAATGAACCTTTTGGACTTGCATATCTAGAAGCAATGGCTTGTGGCTTACCAGTAGTTGCTACTGACGATCAGATGCGTCGTTATATTGTCGGCAATGGTGGAGTAGTATGTGATGTCAATAATCCAGATAGTTATGCTACTGCATTATCAACAGTACTCCAGGGAGATTGGCAAGCACGAGCTAGAGAACATGCCTTAGGCTTTAGTTGGGATGCCATCGCCAGACGTTACCGTAATGTAATTATAAAAACTATTACCCAGTCTGGAAGAGGCAGGGGGGTTCTTAGCAAGGGAGTAGAGGAGAAACCAAACCCCATATAAATGTAGAGAGCAGCGCAGTCTTGGAGGTCTCCCCCATGAGAGATTGCGCAGGACTTGAGGGGAGATGAGGAGCGAGAAAAATAGCATGAATTCTATTATATAAGACTGCTATTTTGGCAACATCTATTTTACACCTTAAATTATTATCTCAATCAATATCAACCTAAAATTAATCAAGTATCAATGCTCATTGCTAAGTTACAAAAAACATTTTCAGGTCAATTTATTCGTAACGCTGGTTGGCTAGGATTGGCAGAATTAGCCAATCGTATTTTTCGTTTAGGAACAACAGTCACCCTAGCTCGTATGTTTGGCCCTAAAGATTATGGGCTAATGGCAATTGTTTATATTGTGATTGAATTTTCCGCTCTGTTTACCCTAGATAGGGGAACTATAGCTAAGATTGTCCAGGCTGATGAAGAGGATCTGGAAACCATATGCAATACCTCTTACTGGCTAAACTGGATGTTGTGCGTCTCGGTATTTCTTGTGCAATGTCTAGCTGCATTTCCCATTGCATATTTCTATGGTAACCCCAATTTAATCTTACCCATTTGTAGTGTGGGTTTAGTTTATTTCATTTTTCCTATTTTTTTAGTACAAGGTGCATTAATAGAAAGAGAAAATCGTCTCAAAATCAAAGCCATCGGTAATGCTGGTCAATCACTACTTGGTAATCTAATCACCGTCACTTTAGCTATTTTGGGTATGGGTGTATGGTCTATAGTTTGGGCTATGGTCATATCAAATGTAGTTTGGATTTTTGTATATTATAAAAATAGCTCTTGGAGACCTCCTAAATCTTTTAATTTAGATAAATGGCAAGATATTACTAATTTTGGCAAAAATGTCATTGCCGTTGAATTTTTAAACAGACTGAGAATGAATTTGGATTATTTGATAGTTGGGAGATTCCTCGGAATTGATGAGCTGGGTATATATTACTTCGCATTCAATGCAGGCTCTGGCATTACTATGAATATAGTCCAAACATTAATATCTCCTCTATTTCCCCATCTTTGTGCTGTTCGTAAAAGTTACCAACAGTTTAAGAAAAGATATGTTAGCAGTGTGAAAACAATTGCTAGTGTGATAGTTCCCATTGTTCTTCTACAATCAGCTGCCGCTCCATTTTATGTACCCATTATATTTGGTGAAAACTGGAGTAGTACCGTTCCTATCTTGGTACTTATCTGTCTTTCTGTAATACCCAGAGCCTTTAAACTATCATCCTCCCTGGTACTCAATGCTATAGATAAAACCCACATAGTATTTTACTTTGATGTTATTTATACTGTAGTGTTTACAGCCGCTTTATTAGTAACAGTAAAAATGGGAGTATTATGGGTCGCGATCGCAGTATTAGCTAGTCATTTAATTATGTCTGTCATCTTCAATGTCTGGGTTGAAAAATATGTTTTCCATAAGAATAAAAAATTATTCTATGAAAGCTAATTTTTGGGTAAAACAATCATCATTAAATCAGTTGAATTGTGATTTTAGATTAATTCTAAAATCACATTAAAAAAAGCATTATCTTACTTTTTTACCTCAAGCCTATATAGTACTATACCTGACGAGATGCGGACATTTATAAATACTGAAACCCTTTGAAAGAAAGCTGTTCAGAGTTCCCCATTCCCTAGCGCGTAGCACTATAATTATAGGCATATTATTTAACTATTAAACAACTTTGGGGGTTAAATTCCCCTGCTTTTACAAGCAGAGAGTTTTGCGTCTGGCTAAAATACCCGTTGCAAAACTAAATTCTAAATTCTAAATTCTAAATTCTAAATTCTTTTAAGATATACATCTGGTAAACATTATCACCAGACTCATATTTTTTTGCACAAATTAAATCAGATTACTATATAAATTAATTTATTCTTTCTGTAGGGAAGGCAAAATGCGGTGTAGATTTTCTGCTCGCATTATTGCCGTTGCCTGAGGTGGCGATCATATTTGAATGCAGTCATCAGACTTTTAACATCACCCACCAATCACCGATTGTGACAACTGCGTAATTCATGATGCAATTGACGAAATCATCAAATAATATTTTTCTTTTTTGGAATTAAATTCACGTTATTTTTATATTATTTTCATATAAAGTATAAAAATAATATGCTTATTTCAATGGTAATATCAAGTTGTAGCAGAAGAGACTTTATATTAATTTGGTAGGGTTCTACTTGATTGTGTTCAAGCTAAATTGAATTAGATATCAGAGGAAATCTCTTCTTAAGGACTTAAGTTTTGTTCGGAAAAGATGATTCTATGAAATGTGAAAATCCTCGTGTAAGTATCGGACTGCCCGTATACAATGGTGCTCGTTTTTTGAGAACAACAATAGAGTCAATTTTAAAGCAAACTTTTGAGGATTTTGAGTTAATTATTGCGGACAATGCTTCCAATGATACCACCGAGGAGATATGTAGAGAATATGCAGCCAAAGATCGGCGTATTCGCTACTATCGTAACCCGGAAAATATTGGTGCAGCCCCTAACTATAACCGTGTTTTTCAATTATCTAAAGGTGAGTATTTTAAGTGGGCTGCCCACGATGATGTCTGTGCCCCAGAATTGATAGAAAATTGTGTTCAAGTTCTTGATAGTAACTCCGATGTTGTTCTCTGTCATCCAATGACTAAGGTGATAGATGATAATGGAAATTTGTTACAAAAAGATGATGAACTATATGTCAAGTGGGCAAATGAAAATATTAAACTAAGGACAGATTCTGTTAAAGCACAAGAACGTTTTCGAGATTTAGCTTGTTGTCCTCATTCCTGTTATCAAGTTTTTGGATTGATACGTGCTAGTGTACTGAAAACTACTCCACTCATTGATAGTTACGGTTGTGCCGATAAAGTGTTACTGGCTAGATTGGGTTTACTTGGTCGCTTCTATGAAGTTCCTAAACATTTATTCTTTCTGAGAAGACATTCAACTCAATCAATTAATATTCATGCCCAGTCTGTACACCTATTCTCTATCTGGTTTGACCCTTCTAACCGGGGTAAAATAATTTTTCCCAGATGGAGAAATTTCTTTGAGTATTTTGCCGCTATTAAACAAGTTCCATTACCTTGGCTAGATAAATTAGCTTGTTATCTGACCTTAGGAGAATTGTTACAACAAGAGTGGCAAGGAATGACTAAAGATTTAGTGGTAGCCACAATACAAATCCTGGACAAATTTTATTGTACTCTCAATAGCAGTCTTAATAGTAGTTATTCTCCAAAGACAGACTTAATATTTAATCGAATACCTAGATTAAGTATGACTAAACAGTAATCGGTATCAAGCCCTGAAATTAGAATGAGCGAATTTAGAATTTAGAAATTTTTCCATTCCTCACATCTTGCACCACATGATTATTGCGAAAATTATCGCCTGTAACCCTTATTATTTCGTAGGGTGGGCAATGCCCACCTTACCCTTATTGAGAAGGTGCAAGATATGTGATTCTGTATTCTGCATTCTGCATTCACATTTTTTCCTGGCTGTTGCCCCTCGATTGATTGATAAGCTGTTAAGCGTCTAAATTGTATACATAAAGCGGGCAGGACTTCGGCGTGAGCTCAGACGTTCGGCTCAGCTCAGTCGAGCCGTCGAACGCTGCCCGCACTACAATCATCTGATTTTTTTACTTTAATTTTTTTACTTTATACAATTTAGCTGCATATTAACTTAGAGAAACTGATGAATGATATCATGTTCGCTTGAACACTTACGACAAAAATCACACTGATATTTTAACTCGCTATGCTCAAAGTCAGAAGATAAAACAAAACAACTCACTGGCAAAAAGGTTTTCCTCTTTCTTGCCTTCGAGCTTTTAGGTTAAAGTTTCGACTTCGCTGTTGCTTTTATGGCACTATGCCTGAAGGGGCGTTTGAATTAAGTAATAAGTAATAAGTAATAAGTAATAAGTTTGTTTTTGTGACCGGGATTCAAACCCCGTCCCAAAAACATTCTGCCTCAAAAGACAGGGCACCAGACCCCAATATTTCGGTAACTCTTTGATAGGCTGCTCTTCCCTGTTAAGAGTTCCCTGTTTCCTAGCCCGTAGCACTATATATCGAGCGAAGCCGAGATGCTAAATCCTCACCAATTATCTTTCCTTCTCCTGACTTTGTTAAAATATAAAAATTTTGGAAAGCTTATATCATAATTAATTACACGAACATGATATGATGGCTGAAATGAAAAATATAGGATTACTATTTGATTTTTGTTGATGTAGCCTGTCTACTCTTACGAGAAGTTGCTACGTGTCTGTGCGCTTAAAACACCTAGGGTATGTTATCCCTGAGAGTACGACCCTATCCATTAATATGACGGGCGTGCAAGGTGCTTTTAGCATAACGTACTCTACAAGTACCTAATTTTATTCAACAATCAAACCGGATTCCTATATCACTTCATAGAATAAAACTGGAAATTTATAAACCTCTTGCACAATCAAGGTTAGGACTTACACAACTGGCATCTTTTTTTCTCTAGGGGAGGCAAAATCGGTGTATTCTGACCACATTATTGCCGTTGTGTGACGTAGCAATGAGATTTATAGTGTCACGCACCAACTACCGATTGTGACACCCAGCTTTAGTCGTGAAGGTATTGACTAACCAATAGAAGGAATTTGATCATGACAAATAGCTTGCGGGTAATTTCTCCCTTATCCCACTTGTATGATGAGCTAAAAATGTTTTTAGCCACATCTGAGATTGTCGATCTTCAAGGTAATGTCTACTCTTGGCTAAATCCCCAACATCCAGGTTATGTTTACCCTGAGATTATGGGTTTTTATCTGAATTTAGTTTCTCAATTAATTTACATCACCAGATTTAGTTTGACCCAGATGAGTCCAAATAGACATAGACTTGATGGGGATACATCTAGATGTCGTAAAACAGAGATTGCGTGGCTATTTCCCATAGAGAATTCATCCTCTAAATCAAGAAAGTCACATAGACTGAAACCTAATGACACTAATACTTTATTAGAATTACGCACCCATGCGATCTCCCAGCAATTACAGAGGCTGGTTCAGGCTTCTGGCGGTTTGGGGAAAAATGGTAAAGTATATGTCTTTGATAACTGCATGGCTATTAGCGGGCTATTGGCTTACAAGAAATATTTAGCAGGATATGTCGATGACGAAATCTTGGAGAGCATGGCGAATTTCACCGTCAAGTTGCTGGAACAAAGACAAATTTGTGTTGCTGAAGATGGAAGCATTCTCAAAGTGACACCGCACTGGTCAAACACCTTTGGTGCCAGTATGCTCAAAACCGTGATTGCTTTAGATGGTCTGACAGAGGAAACAGGAAATTGCACCTATCGCCAACTAGCATTAGAAATTGCCGAGGAAATTATCGCCAATTGTTTTGACCGTAGTTACTTTCGAGCATTTCCCGCAACCAATGCTGTTTATTGTCATGCTCATTGCTATGCCTTAGAAGGATTATTATATCTGCAAACTAAAGGCTACAAAAACGTCAGTGAAATTTTACAAGCAGGAGTAAAACAGCTACAAATCTGGCAGAATGATGATGGCAGTTTGTTTAACTGGTACAATACCACCTCTTGTCACCAGCTGAAAGTTGCCGATGCCACCGCCCAAGCTATTCGTCTTTGGTTAGCGATCGCTCCCCAGACCTATGCCGACAATATCACCAGAGGTTGGCAATTTCTAGCCAGTATACAATCCCCTGAACAGGGACTGTATTATCATGCTGACAGTCAAGATTGCAACTCTTGGGCGACCATGTTTGCTCTCCAGGCTTTAGATTGGTCTTTAAATGATGTATGTAGCGATCGCCTCGTTTAATGTGACCGAAAAATAGACTCTGATCAAGCTGTGTGGATTTATCCGTGGAGAGTCAAAATTTTTTTGGTGAGTTTCATTAGCCCTTCAATTTATCGATAGGGAAACTGATAACTGAAATGACATTCTTTTCAACTCCCCCTAAATTTAACGTAATCAAATGACATTAACAAACGGCTCAAAAATTCTCGTTACTGGAGGCGCAGGTTACATTGGCTCCCATACTGTGATGGCTTTACAAGAGGCGGGTTACTCAGTACTGATTTTAGATAACCTCGTCTTTGGTCATCGCGACTTCGTGGAAAATGTGCTGCAAGCCGAATTCATTTGCGGTGATGTAGGCGATCGCAATTTACTGCAACAAATTTTTGCTACCCATGACATTGCTGCGGTAATTCACTTTGCGGCCTATACCTATGTCAGAGAATCAGTAGAACAGCCCAGTAAATACTATCAAAATAACGTTGTCGCTACCCTAACCCTACTCGAAGAGATGGTGGCAGCAGGGGTGAAGCAACTGGTCTTCTCTTCCACCTGTGCTACCTATGGCCTACCTCAATGGATTCCTCTGACCGAAGAGCATCCTCAAGTTCCCATCAACCCCTATGGCACAACTAAACTAATTGGCGAACAGTTAATCAATGACTTTAGTCAGGCTTACCAATTACGTGCCGTATGTTTTCGTTACTTTAATGCCGCTGGCGCAGACAAAAAAGCCAGATTAGGAGAAGATAGGACTCCAGAAACCCATCTGATTCCTCTAGTGTTAATGGCAGCTGCTGGCAAGCGAGATTGCGTTTATGTTTATGGTACAGACTACGATACTCTAGATGGTACTGGCATCCGCGATTATTTGCACGTTGTCGATTTAGCCCAAGCACATATTCTGGGACTGGAATATTTGCTGCAAGGAGGAAAAACAGATGCCTTCAATCTTGGTAATGGTAATGGTTTCTCTGTCTGGCAGGTAATGGAAGCAGCAAAAGCTGTAACGGGCAAGTCTTGGAAAATTGTGACTACAGACAGACGAAGCGGAGATCCACCGATTTTAGTTGGAAGTGCTAAAAAAGCTGAGAAAATTTTAGGTTGGCAACCTCAAGAGCGAGATTTAGAAATTCTGATTGAAGATGCTTGGCGTTGGTATCAGGTTAGGTCTCAATAAAAATACTCAAAAATAAAGATTAACCAACTTTGGGGGGTTAAATTCCCCTGCTTTTACAAGCAGTGCGTTTTGCGTCGGCGTAAAATCCCCATTGCTCCCACGCAATTCGCTCATTCTACATTCTAAATTCTTTTAATTTGGCATGAGTCAACTTCAGCAAGACAAAAAGTTACGAGTAGCTATTGTTGGTCCTTATCCTGCCGATCCCGGTAAAGTCAGGGGTGGGATTCAAGCGGTAGTTAATAATTTGGTTTCAGGATTAGCCCAGTTTGACGACTTAGAAATTCATGTGGTTACGGTCGATTTTGCCCGACAAGAAGATTTAATCTCTAGAACGGGAATTCAAGTCCATCTGAAGCGTTCTTATCAGAGTTTGAGTCAGCTGTGGTTTTATTGGCAAGAGCGTCAGTGGTTAATTAATACCATCGAAAGAATTAAACCCGATATCGTTCACGTCCACGGCACTAATTTTTATGGCTACGGAGCCCGTAGCTGGAAGTTTCCCACTATTATTACCATTCATGGAGTTTTACAAGAAGAGGCACAGCTGGACTTTGGAGAATTGGGTAAATGGCAACAGCTTTATCGTCAGATCAAAGGCTACTTTAATACTCAGTTTGAACTTAAAACCTTAGCTGCGGTGCGTTATGTAACGGTTATTTCTCCCCATATCAACACCTTCCTCAAAGATTGGCAAATCAAACATACTTACTCCATTAATAATCCCACAGAAGAAGCTTACTTTGAGTTATCAGATCGAACCATTGCCGGGCGAATTTTATTTGCTGGCAGTATTACTGTACGCAAAGGAATTTTAACTCTACTGCAAGCAGTTTCACAACTGCGCGATCGCCAGATCGAATTTGAGTTATATTTAGCTGGTGCAGTGGAACAACAAGCTTATGCAGAGGTCTTACAGAATTATATTCGGGAACATCAGTTAGAGTCACAGGTTACTTTTTGTGGCTTACTAGATAATAATCAGATCAAAAAAGCTTTTGCAGAATGCCAAATTCTGGTTTTGCCTTCTCAAGCAGAAGTTTCACCGATGGTAATTCAGCAAGCAATGGCAGCAGGTAAGCCAGTAGTGGCAACAACAGTGGGAGGAATCCCTTATTTAGTTGAAGATCGAGGTTCGGGTATCCTAGTTCCCTATGGAGATACCGAGGCTTTAGCCGCAGCTTTAGCTGAACTGTTAAGTAATCCTCAATTGGCACAATCTATGGGCGATCGCGGTCGTATTTTAGCACAGAAAAACTTTCGTCAATCCGTTGTTTGCCAGCAAACTCGTAACCTTTACGAGCAAATTGCCAATTTTTGATTACTCCCTTCCCGGCAGAAGATTACCTATAACGTAGGTTGGGTTGTAGCTTGCTTCCACGAAGTGGTACGAAGTGTAGACGCAACAGCGGCTTCTCGGAGAGTAACCCAACGAGATGCTGGGTTTCGTCCCTCAACCCAGCCTACAACTTTTCGGTAATTTTATAGCACCGAAGGGAGTAGTTAACCTTTTATAGTCAATTTGGGCTTTATTTGCAATTATTTATTTTCTAAGTACCAATAAAAGATATTTTGAAGTTCAAAATCAGCCATTCCCAGTATAATTATCTAAGAGCGTACTCATAAAATAATTATTAAAGCATAGGGTGAATTATACTTGGGAGATAACCCACCACCCTAGCAGGTGCATCTGCGGCTGATAAAAATCTGATGAATAAATTGAAATACCTATGAAGCCGTAACAGATCCCACTTAATATTTGATTAACGAAGTCAGGAGGAAGAAGGTTTGGGCGGATAATTAGTGGGGGATTTAAACCTACCACCAATTGTAAGTAACTGGGTCCAATTAAATATAAAACCCCACCCCGCCCGACAGTGCCCCTCTCCTTAGCACCCCCGCTTGTGAGGTTCGATCTTACATTTAATTTTGGTTTTGAGCATAGCCAGTTAAGAAACACCCTCTAAGACTACAGCTAAAACAAAAGTCTCAATAGTGCTTTTAATCCTGCTTGAAAGAATAAATATGGACAGGAAAAATGAGTCGTAAAGCGAGTAATAAATATGTGTTCCTTTTTCTGTTTACGTGCTTAGTCTTTCTCTGTACTTGTTCTAAGCCACTTGCCAGCATAACTCAAAAAACTTATACAGATGATTTTAATTCCGGTAGTCTTTCCCAATGGAAAGTTGTGGATGGTAATTGGTCAGCTTCACAGGGAAATCTAGTTGTTAATAGTGGCTCTACACCAGGAGCCAAAGCAATATTTTCATCCTTTGAGGGTGAAAATTTTGAAATGAATGTAGCGATGAAATCCCAATATCAGGCAAGGGGTAATAAATTTGGTATTTTGTTTGGCTATGATGCTACAAATAACTATCACATATTACAACTTGATCCCGAGGGTGGTATTAGTTTACTGAAATTCGGCAGTAAAGGCAAATCAGTCATTGCCGAAGGAACCTATCAGAGAGTAGGTGAAAATCAGTGGGTACAGCTAATATTGCGCTCAGAAAGCAACCGTTTATCTGTAGAGGTCAACGGTAATTCTGTATTTAAGAATGTGCAATCTACAGTTTCACCCCAAGGTGCTGTTGGTTTATTTGCAGACTGGAACATTGTTCTCATAGATAATTTCCAACTGGCTGTCCAAGTTCCCAAAAAGTTAACATCCCAAACTAAACCACAAAACCAAGCAAGATACCAAACTAAACCACAAAACCAAACTAAATCGAAAAACCAAGATATACGTAAATTTATCAGTTCTTCCTTATGGTCTCCTGTGTTTTTGAAACCATCACCAGAAAGCAGTAACTTTGTTGGTGGTGAAGGTGGCCAATGGTTACAAGCTTTAGCAATTGATGCCACTGATGGAAACTTACTAATTGCAGGAACGGATGTTGGTGGTCTATATAGAAGTACCAATGGTGGAAAATATTGGGAATCAGCAAACTTTGGTTATCATGCCCGGGGTTCTTCTGGCATATATATTGATCCTAATAATTCTAATAGAGTATTGTCAGTGGGATCAAATTCTGCGGACGGAGCTTTTAACATTAAATGGCATGGACTTTATTTGAGTGAAGATAAAGCCGCCAGTTGGAAGCGAGTTTTGCCAATGGCGCACAGTGGTTACAGAGATATTCGGACCCAAATAGCTTTTGACCGTTCCTCTAAAGCAAATAATAAAAGCAATATTGTCTACTATTCCAGCCAAACTAAAGGGCTTTTCAAGTCAAATGATGGTGGTAAGAGTTTTCAGAAAATATCCCCTAATTATAGTGGTGCATATCTAGCAGTTCATCCGCAAACTGGAGCCTTATTTATTGCATCAGCAGAAGGTCTTTTTAAAAGTAAGAATCAGGGAAAAACATTCACCAAAATTATGAATGGTAATTTCCGGGGAATATCTTTTGCAGTCAGTAAACCAAATACATTATTTGTCAATACTGCTGACAAGATTTACATTTCCCGTAATGGAGGAGACAAATTCCAAGAAATGAATATCATCGGTGACTTCGACAAACGAGGCTTTTATGATATTGCAGTTCACCCTACTAACCCTAAATACTTATTTTTAATGAATCAAGTAGGTAGATGGGAGTGGTATCCACATACCTCAGTCGATGGAGGAAAAACTTGGCGCAGAGGAAAGCAAAACATCAATCAAAATCAAGTTTTTCTGCCAATTAATGGTAGAAGAGGTCTTTTAGCTTGGCACCCAAATAATCCCAGTAAAATGTGGTCATTTGGTGGTGATTGGATTTCATCTAGTGCTGATGGAGGATTAAATTGGCACTGGGATGCCAATGGTTACAACGGAATAATGATTGGTGGTCTGATCAACTTCAATGTTCATTATCCCAATTCAATATTTTTATCTTCCCAAGATTATAATGGCAGCTTTTCTGATAATTATGGCAAGAGTTGGAAATATATAAATGTTTCTGGTAAATCCTGGGGAGGACATACTTATGGTGGCTTGGCAATTGGGCAAAGGGCTTTTGTGACATCTTATGCTGACAGCTGGACTGGGCAACGTTATCTCGCTACTTCACTAAATGGGGATTTGCGAGTTAAACGTACTAAAATTCCTTTGAAGGGTGCCAACGTCAGCATGGTTGATCCCAAAGATAAAAAGAATATTTTTGTATTTGACCATAGAAGTAAAGATGGAGGTGTGACTTGGACTAAAATGGACGGCTGTGATGGTGTATTTAGTTATAGTAATGGTCCAGTCAAATTTCTGATCGGCCGTAACCAAAAGGAATTAGTAATTTCTCATAATGGTGGTCAGACATGGAAAGTGGTAGTCAAACTAGATGGAGAAATTCGTGACGCAGCATATGATTATCAGCAGAAAAAATATTATATTGCTGCTAATGATAGACTATATCAATGGCAGAATAATGTTCTTTCTGAAGTAAATACACCGAAAGACCAATTTGGAGGAAGACGAATTACCACCGTCGCCGTAGATCCTATTAAACCCCAGGTAGTATATGCCGGGGGCCATAAGGATATTTATAAAACAGATGTTTCCGTTATTCGTTCAATGGATGGTGGAAAAAAATGGCAAGTATTAACTTCAGTTGTAGAAAAAGGAAAGCCAGTTGATGGAGCATTAGAAGCGAGTGCATTGAGAGTTCACCCCAAAACCAGGGAACTTTGGGTAGCTACCAACTGTTATGGTGTTTGGAAATACCCAGCTCCTTGAACCTGGTTACTTTGACGAGTTGCGGCTGTGAGCGATTCCCGACTTCTTCAACCATAATTTAAGACATAGCGCGAAAATCTTACAACTCCCTGCACCCTTGCATTATGAATGCTAACTATTTAACTTAATCAGAGGCGATATTAGGACTGCCTCTTACTTCAAAAGGATATGAATTGTACCTTATTCATATAAAAATACTAGTATAAAAAAATGACTCAAGAACTAACTGAATCCAATCATCATAACCTGGTAAATGTGCAAACTAAAAAGACCTATCGTATTGCGATTGTTCATCCCAGTGCAGGTGTAAATTGGAGTGGTGGGACTGAGATTTTTGCCATCGAAATTGCAAATCGTCTTAGTCCTTATTTTGAAATAGAATTACTAGCAGGAGCATCATGTAGCCCATATTTTTATCCTGCTGGTGGTATTCCCCGGACAAAAGCCCGTAATCTAGTCAGTAATCCTGTTGTCAATCGATTACTCAAAAGCTTTTCTACCCATCCAGATATTGTAATTGAACACTTAACCAACTTTATACCTTGTGCCACTCGGTTATTACGGGAGCCGGCTGATTTAATTTTTCCTTTAAACGACTATGGCGGTTTGGCAATGGCATCTGTAGTCAGGAAAATACTAGGTACACCCATTCTGTTTAAAGCTCATACTGGGTTGACTGGTGGTGGTAAATCCTTAGTCAGAAGTATGCGATTTAACCCAGATCATCTAGTTGTCTTCTCCAACACAATGGCTGAATTTGTTCGTGGGGTAAATCCTCATCAATCTACAACAGTGATTGCCAATGGGGTAGATATTGATTGGTTTAAACCGTCAGGCGATCGCATCGAACATGGTTTGGGCAAACCCTTGGTTTTATGTGTTGCTTCTTTGAATCGTAGGGATCACAAGCGGGTTGAACTGGCAATTAGAGCAGTTGCCCGTCTGCCTCAGGTCAGTCTGATGATTGCTGGAGATGGTCCTGACCGTGAATATTTTCAAACTCTGGGTGAGGAATTATTGGGGAGCGATCGCTTTGCCATCAAGACCTTTCCCTTTAATCAAATGCCTGAAGTTTATCGCTGTGCAGATATATTTACCCTTCCCTCCCTTGACGAACCTTTTGGTCAAGCTTACATCCAAGCTATGGCCTGCGGCTTACCAGTAGTTGCCACAGATGACGAAATTCGTAGTGATATTGTTGGTGATGCTGGTATATTGTGCGACGTTACCCAATTAGATATTTACGCAGATGCGATCGCAAAAGTTCTCAAGTCTAATTGGCAAGAAAAAGCCAGAGAAAATGCCTTGCGTTTCAGTTGGGATGCAATTGCTAAGAGTTATTACGATGTAATTGTTAAAACTATTAATCAGTCCAAAAAATAAGATGGTTGATTGTTGCCACCTGGGTGACTCACCCTAACTCTCTGTTACCCTTTCCTTAATACGGCTACGGTGTACACAAGTTATAGAATTCCCAACAGTAAGAACGAAAACCTCACCCTCACAAAAGCGGACTATCCCTCTTTTTAATAGACCTCTGGTGGAAAAGAATGTAGAGACGTAGCATTGCTACGTCACCGAACAAGGGTTTTGACACTCCGCATATTTAATTCCGGAGAGGTCTAATAAAGAAAGGAAAAGATTTTTGTATCGCTAAAAGCGGGGGTGAACCCTGAAAAAAGCGGACATCCTTCTCCTTAATAAGGGGAGGGAAAGATTTTTGCATCGCCAAAAGCGAGGGTGAGGTGATAATTTCATGGATTGGATAAATGTGTGTACAGAAAACATTTTCAAATAATTTTCTTCTGACATATTATATTCACATGACTTTTATAGATTCTTGATTAAAAATGCAAACACAAGATGCTGGTCTGAATGTTAAAATATATCATAATATTATTTATTCAGCAGCATTATTTTTCATGATTATAAAACTTAATTGAGCTATAGGCTGAGAGCATATTTATTATTAATACCTAAAATAGAGTTAAGAGGAAATAATCCCATGACTTGTGAAAACCCTCGTGTAAGTATTGGATTGCCTGTATACAATGGAGCTCGTTTTTTAAAAACAACAATAGAAGCTATTTTAAATCAGTCTTTTCAAAATTTTGAGCTGATCATTGCAGATAATGCTTCTACAGATATGACTGAAGAAATATGTAGAGAATATGCAGCTCAAGATAAACGTATTCGCTACCATCGTAACCAGGAAAATATTGGTGCAGCCCCTAACTATAACCTGGTTTTTCAATTATCGAGAGGTGAATATTTTAAGTGGGCAGCTCACGATGATATATTTGCCCCAGAATTTCTGGAAAAGTGTATTGAAGTACTGGACAAAGACCCAGAGATCGTATTATGCCATTCTATGGCCAAAGTTATTGATGAAAATGGTAATTTCTTGGATAACAAAGATGAATTATATGTCAAATTTACTAATGATAATGTCAAGCTAAAAACCGATTCCCAAAAACCTTATGAACGTTTTTGTGATTTAGCATATCTGCCACACTCTTGCTATCAAATTTTTGGAGTTATACGTAGTAGCATTCTCAAAGAAACTCCACTTATAGATAGGTATGCAGGGGCAGATAGGCTACTACTCGCAAGACTGAGCCTTTATGGCAGATTTTATGAAATTCCTGAGCATCTCTTCTTCCTCAGAAGGCACTCAGAACAATCAATCAATATCAATGCTCGTTCTATACATTTATATACAATATGGCATGATCCTAGCAAAAAGGGAAAGATAATTTTCCCTCGTTGGAGAAGATTTAATGAGCATATAATTGCTATTAATCAATCACCTTTAAATTGGCAACAGCGATTAGGTTGCTATTTAGTTTTAGCGACAATATTCACAATATATTGGCGAGGAATGGTTAACGATTTAGTCATAGCCAATATACAGATCATAGAACAACTTTATTGCACACTAAATAGCAGGATCAATGCTAATTTTTCTCCCAAGGAAGATTTGATATTTAATAGAATACCAAGATTAGGTATGACCGATTCTAATGGAGTTAATTGACACTTCTCCGTTATACGCGCGCGGTGTAACAGGAGTCCTCTTACGCCATTTGAGATAGGTTCTGGTGAAAAATACCACTGGTGTTCCGCCATATTAATTCTGAGGGGTAAAACAATTGTAGTGGGAGCGTCTCGCTCCCTACTTGGAAATAGGGAATGTCTCGCTCCCTACTTGGAAATAGGGAACGTCTTGCTCCCTACTTGGAAATAGGGAACGTCTCGCTCCCTGCTGTAAGGAAGCGGGCAAGATGCCCGCACTACAGCTTCCCATCAAAATTAATGTGGTGAAGTACTAGTGCTTTGTCCCATTAATTATGATGGCTTTTATCCTATACTACTAATAAGAGCGATGTGGACTTTTAAGTCCACGAGCAAACTGCGATCGCCGTCGTTGGCAGGGTGTACTAGTGATGAAG
>JASJCJ010000236.1 GCA_030066045.1 Calothrix sp. MO_167.B12 | reverse complement strand
CAAAAATTAGAGATGCAAGAATTTTAAACCGTTAATCCTAATTCCCTTGCACGCCCTGACTCAAAAAATAGCCTCAAAGCATTGATAAATCAATGTTTTGATAGTTATTCAGCAGACCCTAACTAGAATTCACGAAATTCTATTTCGTGGTGTTGGCTCAATACAAATTGCGGTCTTAGGCAGAAACTGTTTCTACGAGCTGATTTTCTTGGCGTAAGTAGGCTTGGATAAATGTATCCAAATCACCGTTCATAATATCAATAATCGCAGTTGTTTCCACATTTGTACGCAAATCTTTTACCATCTGATAGGGATGGAATACGTAGTTACGGATTTGATTACCCCAGGAGGCTTCCACCATATCTCCGCGAATTTCAGCAATTTCTTGGGCACGTTGTTCTTGGGCAATTACTAGTAATTTTGCTTTTAACCTTGCCAGTGCTTTCTCCTTATTTTGCAATTGGCTGCGTTCTTCCGTACAACGAACGGCAATACCTGTGGGAATGTGGACGATTCGCACCGCAGTTTCTACTTTGTTGACATTCTGTCCACCTTTACCGCCAGAACGGGAAGTGGTAACTTCCAAATCCTTTTCGGGAATTTCCAGTTGGACGGAATCATCAATTTGCGGCATCACTTCCACCCCAGCAAAGCTAGTTTGCCGCTTGCCATTGGCATTAAAGGGGGAAATTCTCACTAAACGGTGAGTTCCAGTTTCCGAGCGTAGGTACCCATATGCATAGCGACCAGAAATTTCCAAGGTGGCAGATTTAAGTCCGGCTTCGTCACCCCCGGAGAGTTCGGATAAGTGAACTTTATAACCGTGGTCTTCTGCCCAACGGGTATACATACGCAGTAACATTTCTGCCCAATCCTGGGCATCTGTACCTCCAGCACCGGCATTAATGGTAAGTACTGCTCCTTGGTTGTCGTAGGGGCCAGAAAGTAACTGTAGTAAATCCCACTGTTCTAGTTCGTGGTTCAGTTTGTTAACAGTAGATTCGGCTTCTTGCAATAACCCTTCATCTACCTCCAATTCCAATAGCTCTAACACAGCTTTAGTATCTTCCAAATTGCTTTGCCACTGGTGATACTGCTGTAAGTGGGCTTTGAGGTCATTGAGTTCTTGGAGAGTTGTTTGAGCCTGGTTACGATCTTCCCAAAATTCAGGCTGGGCTGATATTTGTTCTAAGTCTTGAATTTTTGCTTGTAGTGCGGGGATGTCAAAGATAGTCCTGGGTTTTACCCAGGCGCTCAGACAACATTTCGATTTCCCGTTTTAATTCTAATACTTCCATTGTGCTTACTATTTCCAAAGGTGCTTTGGATGTTACCTATGTAATCAAAAAAAGTTATCTGGGTACAGACAACTACTTTGATGATTTATTTTCTTGATTGTAGCGATAATTGGGCATTTGGGTGCTATCCGCGATAATTTTTGCGATCGCTAATGGATTTTTCCCAGCACACATACTAAGCGCAAGTCAAAAGTTTACTAATCAAAGATTCCAGCGTTCAACAATTTCCTAATCTGATTACCTAGCACTATTATATCTTGCACTTCGAGTCAGGTGGGCAGTGCCCACCCTACCAGATATTAATGGCTATTTAGCCCAGGCAGGTGGGCTTTGTTCGTGTAGCCCCATTAGCCTGCGGGGCTTTGGAAAAATTGGGATTTTCCTTAATCGCGACCGTTAATGGCTATGAGCAACCTGAGAATGAAGACAAATAGGTTGATATAAGTCAAGTACATTGATAAAGCCGCCGGTAAATATTGGTCATCCCTATAGCTACGGGGCAGTATGTAAAAGTCAACCACGGATGCACCTACGAATAGGAAGACACCCAAACCAGAAATAGCAATTTCTAACCAATTTGGAGTGTAAACACCAAATAAGGTAAACAACAATTGTGCAACACAGACCACCACTAAGGCAATAATGCCGAGATTGATGGTTTTGGTTAAAGCCATGCCATCAGTCTCAGAGAGGTTACTACCTATTTGACGAGCGGCGATAAAAGTCACACCACAACCTAGGGCGGCTAAACCAACACCTTGAATACCTACTCCTTGAGTTCTCAAGGCAATAAATACTAAGCCACTGAGGGTGTATCCCGATAGTAAGCTATAGGTTGCCAGTATGGGTAGGGCAATGTTGTTTTGTCCTTTTTCAGTGATATTTCTGGCGACAAAGAACAAAATTAGCTCTAAGACCAACGCCCCAATCAAAGTGGGGAAGAAAATTTCCGGTTTAGTACTGATTACGCCCAAACCACCGTAGGTACCCACAGCTGTGAGGAGCAATCCCCCACCCACAAAAGGTAGAGCCTTAGCAATGACATTGGGACCCACTAAGGCTTGGTTTTGAGCCTGACGCATAGCGTCGCGGAAGTTACTAGTATTAGCCATAGTTGACAGCGAGTTTTGATAAAAAAAAATTGCCGATCGATTTTATTTTTACGCAAATACTTACTAAATTGCCAGGTAGAAACTTGGTAATTTCCTGCATTCGGTAATTTTATCTGCCTTTAACGAATTTTTTATATGGCTCTCAGCATACCCAAAACCCATACCCACACAGATAGGGCCACAGGTACATACGTATAAATACTAGTGTGCGGAGTCAGACCCCTCATAAGTTCAGTAAAACGACGAATGGTGTCTCAAGGCGTTCCTAAGGAAAATAATTACAGCTTGGATTTAGATTTAGACGATTGTTTGCTTTTTTTAGAACAAGACTTATTTAAAAGGATATCTTATGACAGCAAGTCAGTCTTCTGTGCGGTCTGATAGTATGGAACTTCTGCTGTACTATCATCAAAATCCCTCAGTTAAACTTCGGAATAAACTTGTACGATTACATACTGGTTTAGTTAGAAAGATGGCACATAAGTTTAGCCATCAATGTAATGAACCCTACGAAGATTTAGAGCAAATTGGTTACTTTGGCTTAATCAGAGCTATTGAGCGTTTCGATCCCAGCCAAGGATACGCTTTTAGTTCTTTTGCTGTGCCCTATATCCGGGGTGAGATGCTGCACTTTTTACGTGATCGCAGTACTTTATTAAAGATACCCCGTCGCTGGCAGGAACTTTACAATGAAGGACAAAAAGTTCGTAAGCAATTAGCAGAATTATTAGGTCGTCCTCCTAAGGATATTGAAATTGCTCAGGAACTCAATGTATCTCTGCAAGAATGGCAAGAGACTAAGTTAGCTGTGCAAAACCGGATGCCATTAAGTTTAGATGCCACGGTTGTTCACTATGTTGATTGCCAAATTACTTTGGGTGAAGCTTTAACTTGTCCTCGGACTGTGGCACAACAACAACAGGAAGAAGAAAGACAGCAGCTGCAAGGTGCAATTAGTTTATTGGAAGAAAAGCCCCGCATGGCGGTGGAAATGGTATTTCTCAAGGAACTATCCCGTAAGGATGCCGCTAAAAAGATTGGTACTAGTCCCATGACTGTTACCCGGTATTTACAAAAGGGTGTTCAAGATTTGATGTGTATGTTACAACCACAAGCTATTGCTAGTGGTTCTTAGTCAGCAATCAACCATTAGGGTTGATGCTGATTAAGTAACCGTGAATTACAGATAACAAAGAGTTTATATTAAGATTTTAAATCTGCGATCGCTCCTTTGGTCATGGCAGCAATAGCTTTATCGGTAGCTTTAGGCAAATGATAATACTTGCCACCGGCAGTTTTGGCTAACTCCTTGGCAAATCCAGTAGAAACAAATTTACTTTCGGTATCAATTACCAACAACTGTATACCTAAAGCTCGAATTCTGGCAGCAATTTCTAATAACTCTCCTTTAATATCAGGTTTTTCTCCTGATTCTTGAGATTCTCCCAAGGAACGGGTTAAAGGAATATTACCTCGTCCATCAGTAATTGCCACAATGGCGATTTGCCCAATATCTCCACTCATTTGGGCATTTAAACCAACCCGCACTGCTTGGGTTAAACCATGGGCTAGGGGTGAACCACCACCACAGGGTAATCTTTCTAGACGTTGCTTGGCTAAGGCTATGGAACGGGTGGGTGGTAATAAAACTTCTGCTGATTCTCCCCGGAAGGGAATCAAGGCAACTTGATCCCGGCTTTGGTAAGCTTCTGTTAATAACTGCATCACTGCGCCTTTGGCTGATTGCATCCGGTTAAGTGCCATGGAACCAGAGGCATCTACCACAAATATTACCAATGCTCCGGCTTTGCGTGCCAAGCGTTTGGAACGCATATCTCCTTGTTCGACAATCACTTTTCTGCCGGGATGTCTTTGTCTGCGGGCTTTTTGATAGGGGGCGGCGGCTCTCAGGGTGGCATCAACGGCAATACGCTTGACTTTCCCTTTGGGTAACATGGGTTTTATGTAGCGTCCCCTGTCATCGGAGAAAATGACACTACGACTACCAGATTTACCTTGACGCTGGGACATCTGGGCAAAATATAACACGCTGGGATCAAGAACTACCCCTTCTGGATCGAAGATAAATTCTTCGGGAATGCTGGGTGGTTCTTGTTCCTGTTGTTGTTCTTGCTCTGGTTGTTCTTCTTGTTCTTGTTCTGGTTCGGAATTATCTTCTGGTTCCTCTTGGTTTTGTGGTGGGGGAGGAGGTGGTGGTGGTTCTTCTGGGGGTGGTGTCTGCACAATGGTTGAGCGGGGGACAATTACCAATTCCACAGCTCGGCGTAAATCATCGGCATTAACTTGGGAGCGTCCATCTAAGGCGGCAGATGCTTTGGCGACACGGGTAGCAAATAGCTCTGCCCTATGTCCTTGTACTCCTCCCCGAATTGCCTCTTCTACCAGATAAATAATTTGTTCGTGACTAATTTTTACTGACTTAAGCCATTCCCGTGCCAAGATAATTTGGGTTTTAATGGCATCAATTTCTTCGTCATATTGCTGGAGAAATTCTTGGGGGGAACGGGAGTAGGATATTGCCTGCTCTACGGCTTGTACCCTATCATCTAATCCTAATATCCCATCAGCAGAAAGAGCGATCGCAATTCGATCAAGTAAATGTTCCCGTAAGGTTCCTTCTTCTGGGTTATAAGTGGCAATAAATAGGGGTTTACAGGTATGTTGAAAGCTAATGCCTTCCCTCTCGATTTGGTTGCGTCCTTCGGATAATACGGTTAATAACTGGTTGCTGATTTGGTCGTCTAATAGGTTAATTTCATCCACATATAGAACTCCCCGGTTCGCTGCGGCGAGCAATCCTGGCTGAAATACCGTGTCTCCTTGCTTGACAGATTTTTCCACATCCACAGAACCTAAAAGCCTATCTTCTGTTACTCCCAGGGGAATTTGCACAAAGGGAGCGGGAATAACTTCCGTGGGCACATCTGCTGTGGGGTTACATCTGGCCAACAATTCATCGTCCCATTCCTCTGGGTGGTGGGGATCGCAATTACTTAAAGAATCAGGGACAACCTCAATGGGGGGAATTAGAGCATGAATAGCCCTCGCCATTACTGATTTTGCCGTACCTCGACGACCTGCGATCGCAACTCCTCCCAATTCCGGATCAACTGCTGCTAGTAGGAGGGCTAATTTAATTGCTTCTTGACCAACTACGGCAGTTAGGGGAAAGGCTGTAACATTAGGAGTTAGAGTAGAGGCAGGCATATTTGAAAATAAACATTTAGTCTAATTTTTTAGCATACCAAAATCTGACCAATTAAGGATACTATTGTTGGTTGTTGGTTGTTAGTTGTTGGTTGTTGGTTGTTAGTTGTTGGTTGTTAGTTGTTAGTGGTTAGTCTTCACTCCCTCACTCCCTCACTCCTTCCCTCCTCCACTCCTTCCCTCCTTCACTCCCTCACTCCCTCACTCCTTCACTCCTTCACTCCTCCACTCCTTCACTCCTTCCCTCCTCCCAACTATGTCTGTTACAACAATTCCCCTTACTCCCCTACTTGGTGCAAGTTTAGAAGAATTAAAAACTTGGGTACAAGAACAGGGACAACCCGCTTACCGGGGCAAACAAGTACACGATTGGATATATCATAAAGGAGTGCGATCGCTTGCTGATATTTCTGTATTTTCCAAACAATGGCGATCGCAAATAGCAGAAATTCCCATCGGACGCTCTACTCTACATCACCGCTCTGTTGCTCCTGATGGCACGGTTAAGTATTTATTACGATTGACAGACGGGCAAATTATTGAAACCGTAGGCATTCCTAGTTTCAAATGGGGCAAAAAAAGAGAAAATTCCCACTCCTTAGATAGACTAACCGTATGCGTATCTACTCAGGTTGGCTGTCCTATGGCTTGTGATTTCTGTGCCACGGGTAAGGGAGGATATCAGCGCAATTTACAACGTCATGAAATAGTCGATCAGGTTTTAACTGTCCAAGAAGATTTTCAGCAACGGGTGAGTAATATTGTTTTTATGGGCATGGGAGAACCATTACTAAATACGGATAATGTTTTAGGGGCAATTCGATGCCTAAATCAAGATGTGGGTATTGGACAGCGCAACCTCACTGTCTCCACCGTAGGTATTCCTGGACGCATTCGCCAATTAGCCCAGCACCATCTCCAAATTACCCTAGCGGTTAGTCTCCACGCACCCAATCAAGCTCTACGGGAAGAACTGATTCCCAGTGCCCATCATTATAAAATTACAAATTTACTGGCTGAGTGTCGGGAGTATGTGGAAATTACTGGTAGGCGAGTATCTTTTGAATACATACTTTTAGCAGGATTTAATGATTTACCCGAACACGCTGCCGAGTTAGCCAAATGCTTGCGGGGCTTCCAAAGCCATGTGAATTTGATTCCCTATAATCCCATTTCTGAGGTGGATTATCAACGTCCTAGTAGGGAGCGTATCCAAGCCTTTGAACAAGTCCTCAAACAACATCATATCGCTGTGAGTGTACGTTATTCCCGTGGCTTAGAAGCAGATGCAGCCTGTGGACAGTTGCGAGCCAGCAAGAAGTGAAAGTTTCGTTCAAAGCCGTACTCAGTTTTCTCATAAAACTCTTACCAAACCCTCAGTTACCAATCACTAGTCTCTCAGAGTTGTATTCGATATTAGTAATCAAGCAAAGGGACACAACAAATTGAGGTAACACACAATGAAACTTAACAAATTAGCTGGTTTAGGAATCGCGTCTGTTGTCATGTTTGGTAGCGTTGGTTCAATTGTAATTAACACACCTGCTGCATTTGCCAAACATTCAGCAACCCATGCACAAGCTACCTCTAAATCCCTACTAGCTTCTGGTAGCTTTGTGACTACGGAACAAGACCATCCCACGAAAGGTATAGCTAAGATTGTTAACATCAATGGTAAACGGTATCTGGAATTTAACCGAGCTTTTACTACTGCTAATGGTCCCAAGGTTAAAGTTGTTCTGCATCGTAGAGATACTGTACCTGTAAAGCTGCGAGCTAGGGATTATATTACCTTGTCTGCTTTAAAAAGCTTCAATGGTGCCCAACGTTATGCAATTCCTGACAACTTAAATCTGAATAATTATAAATCCGTTGCGATTTGGTGTCAGCGATTTAATGTTACTTTTGGTTATGCCAAGCTAAACAAAGCTTAAGTCTTGGAGTTAGGAAGTTACACATATCTTTGCTGTTCTTCCATACCAACTCTCCACACTTTACATCATTTTTCCGAAATGTACCCCATAGGTACTGTATTCATGATCAGATTGCGTTTTTAAGTTTAGTAAATAACTTTATAAATAGCCAGGGGATATAAGCTATAACCCACTAAGTCCGGTCAAAATTGACTGGACTTTTGGCATAGGAAAGTAGCTGTATAATCTCAAGTAAAAAGCAATATATAGCACTACCTAAGAGGGAACAGAGAATAGGGTACAGGGAACATTAAGCTATCAAAAGTTTTCCGGATTTAGAAATGTCCACACCTTAAATGCATAGTTCACATCTTGCACCACATGATTATTGCGAAAATTATCGCCTGTAACCCTTATTATTTCGTAGGGTGGGCAATGCCCACCTTACGCTTATTGAGAAGGTGCAAGATATGTGATAGTGCTATGTTATCAGCAGATTAGAGTATTCTGCTTGACAACGGCTCCATCATGATTTTAATGCTTATCTATGTAGTGGAGAGAATTGAAATTAAGGAGATATCATGCCTATTGACTTTAATAAAATTAATTATGATACATTTGAAAATTTATCCTTAATCCTAGTAGGGAGAACATCTAAGCCTTTGAACAAGTCCTCAAACAATATCATATCGCTGTGAGATGAATACCAAATCAAAAAATTTTTGCGACAAATCCAATTGTAATCCTACCGTAACCACGTCCCTACCAATAAATCATGTGTTGCATTCTTTTTTCAAATTAGCCTTACACGAGAAAATCCCACAACCAAACATGAAAATGCTTTGTTCCTAACTCCTCAAGGGCGCACGCAATGCGCCCCTACAAATTTTGCGCTGATTAACTATTTTCAAGTTAGCCCCCCACGGGAAAATCCCACAACCAAACATGAAAATAATTCCCTCACCCCTTCCCTCTTTCACTCCTTCACTCCTTCACTCCTTCCCTCCTTCCCTCCTACTCTACGAGAAGCCACTTCGTGTCTACACTCCTTCACTCCTTCCCCATTGTCAGAACAATCTTACCTATCATCGAACCATTTTCTAGTAACTGATGAGCAACGGCTGCTTGTTCTAAGGGGAATTGATGGCTAACATGAATTTTTAACCTACCCTCATCAATATATGCCGCACATTCCTTGAGAATTTCTCCGTGGTGTTGTTGCGCTGTCACCAAGCCTTGTAACATGGGGGTTAACATCAATTCTAAACCAATGCGAAGATTGCGAGACCTAGCTGTTTTCCACACCGTATCTTTAGATGGTTCTAAAATCGTCACAATATCACCATAAATCCTGACGGCTGGGAAAGTTTGAGCAAAAGTACCCCCACCCACAGTATCAAAAGCTAAATCTACCCCTTCCCCATCAGTCCAATTTAATACCTCTTGCACAAAGTCCCTTTGCCGATACAAAATCGGATAATCAGCACCTAACTGTCTGACAAAATCAGCCTTATCCTGGGAACTCACCGTCGTGCAAACATCCCCACCCTTAATTTTAGCCAATTGAATCGCCACATGGCCTACGCCACCGGCACCACCATGAACTAATACTTTCTCACCCGGTTCTAGTCGCCCCCTTTCATATAAAGCTTCCCAGGCGGTAATCAATACTAAAGGTGCAGCCCCAGCCTCTACAAAGGAAATTGAACTGGGTTTGCGTGCCACAAATCGGCGATCAACAGTGGTATATTCAGCATAGTTGCCTTGGTGTGCCCCTAAACCACCATGACAAAAATAAACCTCATCCCCTACACTGAAATCCTCAACCCCAGCACCTACAGCTTCCACAATCCCTGCACCATCACATCCTAAAATCGCAGGCATTTGTTCTGGGTAAAAAGTACCTCGTTGACGGAGTTTAGTATCAATGGGGTTAATTCCCGCTGCTATCAGCTTTACCAATAGTTCTGTGTCTCCTAATACAGATGGTTTGGGTACTTCCTGAATTTTTAGCATTTGTGGAGTCCCTGGTGCTGTCATTATCACTGCTTTCATCGCTTCCTCATTTCTATTCCAACTACGCATTTGCTTTGTAAATTTACCGCAAAACGGAGAGTAAGAGACTTCCAAATCAACAAATTGAGTTGACACTCTCAGCGTCTAAAGACGCTGAGATTCTTTTCGCTTACAGAGAAGTCCTACGCAGAGGGGTCTTACTCGACCCTTGCCATAGTTTTACTCTAGCTGCGGTGGTCAATGCCCGCCTAGACAGTTTGCTTAAGTCTAAGCCTAAGTTTCTGCTTACTTTTCGCATTATGTTCGCTGACCCGTTGAGGTCTGCGTTGACTAAGTATCCTTTGGAAGTGCGATACAAACCGCGTCTAGTTCTTTTACCCGATGCTTTCCACCCGTTCGGCTTCTCTCCAAATTTGGGTAGGGAGTCCCCATCTAGATAACTAGACTTACTTGTGTATGCTTCTTCTGTTTGTGTGAACTCAATCTCGTGTAAATTACAAAGCTGTTTCAATCGGGCTTTGAGCTTGCCAAGTGGCATCTGGACAAATTTCTGATTATTAATCCGACCCATATCAGCATTAACTTTAAACCGTTACATAAAACTTACCCAAAACTACCTATAACTAGACAAATCTAGACATATATCATTTTGGTGTTTACTTCTTGCTTCGACTGGGGTAGTCGGCTACTTCCCATCCACAAGCTGAAACTGTCTAACTGACAGCCGATGATAAATTAATTGCGGCGTTTAAATCCCGATCAATTTGAAAATTACAGTTTTCACAATCAAATACTCTTTCATTTAGTTTAAGTATTTCCTTTTTATGACCACAATTAGAACAAGTTTTAGAAGACGGAAACCATCTATCTACTACAACTAGTTTTGAACCATACAACTCACATTTATATTCAAGTTGTCTCCTAACTTCATAAAATCCCATATCAGCAATAGCACCAGCTAGCTTATGATTTTTCATCATTCCAGATACGTTTAAATCTTCTATCACTATAGTTCCGTGGTTCTTAGTTAATAGTGAGCCAGCGCGTTGGGCGGGTTCCCCGACTTGTAGCGACTGGCGCTCGCATAGCGTGCGCGGAGCGCGTAACCCGTAAGGGTGAAGTTAATTTATGAATAGTATCTTTTCTAATATCAGCTATTTTTTGATGAAGCCGAGCTATTTTTAATTGGGCTTTTTTCCAATTATTAGAGCCGATTATTTTGTTCCGGTTTATCCACTGTAAACGAGCCAATTTTGATTTATTTTTACGATATGATTTGGCACCTTCTATGACTTCACCAGTTGATAAAGTTGCTAGACATTTTACACCCAAATCAACACCGACAATACTTTTATTATCTAACTTTTGTGTTTGGGTATCAATTTTGAAACTAATAAACCATCTATCCGCTTGACGAGATATCGTAACTGATTTAATTTTTTCTGGTTGCGGTAATCTCTCGTGGGTTTTTAATTTTCCTATTTTCGGAACTTGAATTGTAAAATTATCTATTATCTTACAAGTTCCTTCTAGAGTAAATGAATCGTTTTTACCTTTCTTTTTAAAATTAGGTTGACTGCTAATTTTAGTAAAACATCGTTTCCAAGCAGTAGATAAAGCCCTTAATGCTGATTGTGGTGCAGATTTTGAACACTCATAGTACCAAGGGTTTTCTGGTTTGACTAAAGCCACTAAATACTTATGTAAATCAATAGCAGTCGGAAATTTTATTTGATAATTAGGATTCTTTTGATTATGTTCTAAGATTTGTTTCGTTAATGCTAATCCCCAGTTCCAAGCATGTCTAGAAACTCCACAATGTTTCAATAAAAAAGTTCTTTGATAGTTATTTAGTTTTAACTCTGTTTTGAATCCGAGTAACATTGTATAATAATT